>JABFYB010000761.1 GCA_013361475.1 Hamadaea sp. | reverse complement strand
GGTGTAGTCGTCCTCGACGACCGGGATCACCGACCATTTGTCGAACGCGGTGCACGGATGGGAGATGCCCAGGCACACCAGGTCACCCACGGCGACCGCCCCTTCGTCGCGTACCGACAGATGTCCATGATGATCGTTGAGCCGCACGATCTCGAGCCCGTCCGCGGCCTCGACCCGCCCGTCGGCACGCCGGACGCGTAGCGGGACCGGCAGGCCCTCGTCGTAGGGCGCCTCGCGCTTGCCCACGCCGAGCAGCGCCAGACCGGGCTCGGGCGTGGCGAGGACTTGGGCCCAGACCTCCAGAGCGGCGTCGAGCGTCCCCTCCCCCGGCACGCGCAGGAACGGCGTCTTGTGCCGGTAGGTCCCGTCGTCGTGGGAGATGTACGCGCCGCTGCGCAGGACGAGCCGGAGCCGCCGGCCGTCGAGCCACTGCCCGCCGAGGGTGGCGGTGACCAGGTCGAAGTACGCGCTGCCACCCGCCGTCACGAGGGGCTCGGCCGGCAGCAGGTGGGCGATCGCCTTGGTCGCCTCGACCAGACTGTCCAGAAAGGACTGTGCGTCCGCCGTGGTCGGCAGGAGCCCTTCGAACGACGAGATCCCGATGAGGTCGAGGTTCGGGGCGTCGTGCACGGCCTGGGCGACGGCGACCGCGTCGGCATTCGTCCGGCACCCGGTACGCCCACCGGCGTAGCCCCATTCGAGCAGCACCCGGAAATGCCCGCCCGCCTCCGTCGCCGCCGACAGCCGCTCGACGGCCGCGAGCGAATCCGCGTAGACGAGGATCTCGGTGTCCTCCTGCGTCGCCAGCCAGCGCAGCGCCACCGGGTCCACGACCTCGTTGGCGAGCAGCACGCGAGGCACTCCCAGCGCGGCGCACACCAGCGCCTGATTCGGCGTGGCGACCGTGATCGCCCACGCGCCCGCCGCCAGCTGCGCCTGGAACAGCGACGGCGCCATCGTCGTCTTGCCGTGCGGGGCGAACAACGCGCCGTGCCGCTCGCAGTAGTCGGCGAGGGTCCGCACGTTGTGCTCGATCGCCGTACGCCGCGCGACCATCACCGGCCACGTGAACGCCCCGCCGAACAGGTTGTGCCGCGCTGCGGCGAACTCGGTCAGCGTCACCGGCGGGCCCGGATTCCACACGCCCTTGGTCCGCCAGTCCACGTATTCGTCGGGGATCTTCATCCCCGCATTCTGTCGCCTTTGGCCGGGCCGTTCACACCGGGCTTTCGCTTTCGCCGTGGGCGGAACGCGGACCCGTCGACGTATGCGGAGCAACGGTGTAATCATGTAAGCATGATTCGAGTAGTGAGTCGCGCCGAGCAACCACCTCCGGCCGACGACGCCCCGGCCTGGATCACCGGCCTGCTGCCGGACGACTGGTTCACCGGACCGGCGGAGATCGTCATCGACCGCGACGAGATCCTCATCGTCGGCACCCTCGCCGAGCCCGCCCACGCGGCGGACGCGTCCGAGGCCGACCGCGCCGCCGCCGAGCGCGGCCGTATCGCCGCCTATCGCGAGGAGACCCGCGAACGGCGGATCCGGTTCGCCCGGCAGATCGAGCACAAGTACCAGCGGAAGGCCGCCTGGGGCGTGGTCTGCGGCGGCACCCGCGAACTGTTCACCACCCTGTCGGCTCCGGTGATGACCCGGCTGCGCCAGCCGGACCGGCAGGTCCTCGACACGCTCGTGGACGCCGGAGTCGCCCGTTCCCGGTCGGAGGCGCTGGCCTGGTGCGTACGCCTCGTCGGGCAGCACGCCGATCAGTGGCTCGCCGAACTGCGCGACGCCATGACGGCGGTGGACGATCTCCGTAAGCGGGGGCCGGCGCTCTAGTCTTGTCCGGTGGAGATCACCACCGGGACGCTGCATCACGTCGAACTCTGGGTGCCCGACCTCGACCGCGCGGTCGCCAGTTGGGGCTGGCTGCTCACCGAGCTGGGTTACGAGCAGTTCCAGGACTGGCCGGGCGGGCGCAGCTGGCGGCTCGGCCCGACGTATCTCGTAGTGGAGCAGAGCCCGGCGATGAACGCCGGTGAGCACGACCGGCATCGGCCCGGCCTGAACCACCTGGCCTTCACCGTGTCCGGGCGCGACCGCGTCGACCAGCTCGTCGCGGTCGCGCCCGCACACGGCTGGTCGCTGATGTTCTCCGATCGCCACCCGTACGCCGGCGGCCCCGAGCACTACGCCGCCTATCTGGAGAATGTGGACGGTTACGAGGTCGAACTAGTCGCTGACTAGCTTCAGATACGGCAGGTGGGCCCCGCCGAACGGGCCGCGGCGGTCGCGTACCGCGTCGAGCAGCCACCTCGCCGAGGCCTCGGCGTTCGCGACGACGTCCGGCGGGTAGGCGTACCGGACCTGGTGCTCGGCGAATTCGTCCGCGTCGTCGAGCAGCACCCGCCCGTCTTTCATACGCAGCACGTCGAGGTCGAGGTCGACCATGGTCACCTCGCCGGGATGCGGCCAGATCGCCGGGGTGGCGATGTCGCAGTAGATCTCGTTACGCGCTCCCGGGCCGTTGAAGGCAGCCGTCCACCAGGCATTGTGCGGGATCAGGACCACGTGCGCCCAGGCCGCCTCGGTGACGACGTCGTCGTGGCCTTTGCGGACGACGGTCCCCTTGGTCCCGCCGAGCCAGACGCCGTGCTCGTCCTCGCCGAGCCGGCGCGCCTTCTGATGCCAGTGCAGGGAACCGTCGTACTTCGTGTAAGCCAGCCAGACCTCCGCCATGCCGTGACGGTAACGGTCAGCGGGCCGCCTGTCGTGCCCTTAACACGTCGGCGGTGAAGGGATCGGCCGGGAAGAACGACTCGATCGCCAGCTCGGCCACGGTCACGTCGGCCGGGATGCCGAAGGTGGCGATGGTGCTGAAGAAGGCCAGCTCGCCGAGCGGCGTACGCAGCCGCAGCGGGGTGACGACGTCGCCCGACCCGGGCGACTCCACCTCCGGCTCCGGATCGTCGCACGGGTACGCCTTCAGCTCCTCGTACAGCTCCTGGAGCTCGGCGTCGCCCGCGACGGCCGCCTGCCGCCGCAGCCGGGTCAGCAGATGCGCTCGCCACTCGCCGAGGTTGACGATGTGGGGCGCCAGCCCCTCCGGGTGCAGGCCGGCCCGCAGGATGTTGGCCGGCGGCTCCAGCAGCCACGGGGCGACCACCCCGGTCAGGAGGTCGATGGCGGCGTTGGCGTCGAGCATGCGCCAGAAGCGGTCGGTCACCACCGCCGGGTACGGCTCGTGTCCCGTCAGCACTTGGCGTACCGCCTGCCACACACCGGCCATGCGGGGCGAGGTGACCTCGCTTTCGGTGTACGCCGGGGCGTACCCGCCCGCGAGGAGCAGCCGGTTGCGCTCCCGCAGCGGCACGTCGAGGTTCTCGGCGAGCCGCAGCAGCATCGGCCGGCTGGGCTTGGCCCGGCCGGTCTCGAGGAAGCTGAGATGCCGGGCGGACACCTCGGCGAGCCCGGCGAGGTCGAGCTGGCTCAGCCGGCGGTGTGACCGCCAGTGGCGCAGCAGTTCACCCACCGTGGGCGAGGACACCGTCATGATCGTTCTCCTCCGTCGCGCGGACCGGGGCCAGTCTGCCCGGACATCTGGCGATTCGCCGAACAGACCGGCACCGAGCGGGCAATGCTGAACAGATGACCAGCGGCACGCAGGGTCCTGCGATTCACGAACACGGCCTGATCGGCGATCTGCAGACCGCCGCCTTGATCGACACGAACGGAACCGTCGACTGGTTCTGCGCGCCCCGCTTCGACGGGCCGAGCATCTTCGCGTCCCTCCTCGACCCGGTACGCGGCGGGCACCTGCGGGTGGCGCCCGAGGGCGTCGACTACGTGACCCGGCAGCTCTACCTGCCCGGTACGCCGATCCTGATCACGCGGTTCCTCAGCGAGGCGGGCGTCGGCGAGGTCATGGACTTCATGCCGATCGCCGCGGGCCATGGGAAGGTCGCGACCGACCGGCACCGGCTGGTCCGGATGATCAGCGTCGTTCGGGGGAAGATGCGCTTCCGGTTCGACTGCGAGCCGCGCTTCGACTACGGCCGGGCCCGGACCGAGGTCGAGTACGGCCCGAACGGCGCGGTCTTCCAGGGCGGCGGGATGACGGTCAACATCAACCCGGCCCGCAAGGACCGGATGCTGATCCAGCCCGGCGACATCCAGCGGACCGAGCAGGGGCTGACCGCCTTCGCCGACCTGGTCGCCGGGGACGTCGGCGGCATGGTCCTCGAGACCATGCCGGACGGGCCGCCGCGCGTGTTCGCGCCGGAGGAGATCGTCGCGCTGTTCGAGCAGACGCGGGACTTCTGGCGGTCGTGGATCGGCCGCTCGCAGTATCACGGCCGGTGGCGCGAGATGGTGGAGCGCTCGGCGATGACGCTCAAGCTCATGACGTACGCCCCGACCGGCGCGCTCGTGGCGGCTCCGACGGCCGGGCTGCCCGAGCAGATCGGCGGCGAGCGCAACTGGGACTACCGGTTCACCTGGGTCCGGGATGCTTCGTTCTCCGTGTACGCCCTCCTCGGCCTCGGCTTCACCGACGAGGCGGCGGCGTACATGGGCTGGCTCAACGATCGGGTGAAGGAGTCCACGAACGGACATCCCCTCCAGATCATGTACCGGGTGGACGGTTCGCCCGACCTCGACGAGGAGGTCCTTGGCCACCTGTCCGGCTACCGCGACTCCCGCCCGGTACGCATCGGCAACGGCGCGGCCGGCCAGTTGCAGCTCGACATCTACGGCGAGGCGATGGATTCGCTGTACCTGGCGGACAGTCACGGGCTCACCATCGGCAACGCGGGCTGGCGTAACGTCCGGGATCTCGTCGACTGGCTCTGCGACAACTGGGACCAGCCGGACGAGGGCATCTGGGAGACACGCGGCGGCCGGCAGAACTTCACCTACGGGCGCCTGATGTCGTGGGTGGCCTTCGACCGGGCGGTACGCCTCGCCCGCGACAAGGGCCGCCCGGCCGACCTGGCCCGGTGGACCGAGCAGCGCGACGCGGTCTACGAGCAGATCATGGACCGGGGTTTCCATCCCAAGCGGGACGCGTTCGTCCAGCACTACGACACCGACGTGCTCGACGCGTCGCTGCTCTACATGCCGCTGGTCGGCTTCGTGGCGCCCAGCGACCCGATGTGGCAGTCGACGTTGCGGGCGATGGACACCGAACTGGTCTCCGACAGCCTCGTCTACCGCTACGACCCGGAGGCCTCGCCGGACGGCCTGCAGGGCTCCGAGGGCACCTTCACCATCTGCTCGTTCTGGTACGTCGACGCGCTCGCCCGCTCCGGACGGCTGGAGGAGGCCCGGCTCACCTTCGAGAAGATGCTCACCTACAGCAACCACCTCGGCCTCTACTCCGAGGAGATCGCCGCGACCGGTGAGCAGATCGGCAACTTCCCGCAGGCGTTCAGCCATCTGTCGCTGATCAGCGCCGCGATGAACCTCGACTTCCAGCTCGATCACGGCGCGGGCTGGGTCGGGCCGGTGCTGAGTCATGCGTAACCGTGCCCTGGTCCCGCTGGCGCTGGCCCAGTTCATCTGCAGCTTCGCCGGCTCCAACATGAACGTGATGATCAACGACATCAGTCAGGACCTGAACACGACGGTGGCCGGCGTACAGCTGTCCATCACGCTGTTCCTCCTGGTCATGGCGGCGTTGATGATCCCGGGCGGCAAACTGACCGACAAGTTCGGCCGCAAGCGCCTGTTCCAGCTCGGGCTGATCACCTACGGCGTCGGCGCGCTGGCCTGCGCGGTCGCGCCCGGGCTCGGCGTCCTGGTCCTCGGGAACTCCATTTTGGAGGGTGTCGGCACGGCGTTGCTCATCCCGCCCGTCTACATCCTGGCCACGCTGTACTTCACCGATCTGACCTCCCGAGCGAAGGCGTTCGGCATGATCAGCGCGATGGCCGGGGTCGGCGCGGCGGCCGGTCCGCTCATCGGCGGGCTGATCACCTCCGCCATCAGCTGGCGGGCCGCGTTCGTCTTCCAGGCGCTGGTCATCGTCGTGATCGTGATCCTCGGCCGCGGGCTGACCGATCCCCTGCCGGCCCAGCCCGACCGGACGTTCGACGTCCGCGGCACGGTGCTGTCGGCGGTGGGGCTCATCCTGATCGTCGGGGGCATTCTCCTGTCCAGCAAGAAGGCCTGGCTCATGCTCCTGATGATCGCCGCCGGGGCCGTGGTGCTCGTGCTCTTCTTCCGGCATGTACGCACAACGGAGGCGGCGGGTCGGGAACCGTTGCTGTCGATGCGGTTGTTCGGCAGCCGCGTGGCGAACCTCGGCATGATCACCCAGAACCTCCAGTGGCTCGTCCTGATGGGCACCTCGTTCGTGGTCGCCGCGTTCCTGCAGGTGGTCCGCGGCTACAACGCCATCGAGACCGGCCTGATCTTCACCGCGGCCACGGTCGGCATCCTCGGCACCTCGCTGGTGGCCGAACGGCTGGCCAAACGGTGGCCGCAGCGTACGCTCATCGAGACCGGCTTCTTCGTGACCGTCGTCGGTGTCTGCGCCCTGCTGCTGATCGTCGCCTGGTCCAACGGGGGCGCGCCCGCCCTGCTGCCGGGCCTGTTCATCATCGGCGTCGGCATCGGGCTGATGATCACCCCGTCGGTGAACATCGTGCAGTCGGCGTTCGGCGAGAAGCTGCAGGGCGAGATCTCCGGGCTGTCCCGGAGCGTGTCGAACCTGGGCTCGTCACTCGGCACCGCCATCGCCGGCACGGTCATCGTCGCCGGGATCACCCGCACCCCCGAGCGCTCGTACGCCCTGGCGATGCTCGTGCTCGCGGTCGCCGCCCTCGCCGGTCTGCTCGTCGCCGAACGCCTGCCGAAGGAGCAGCCGTCAGGCGGCCCCGCTCCCGACGGCGCCACTGGAGACGGCAGCGCGGACGCGACGCAGACCGAGGTACTGGAGATCGATGAACAGCAGAACGGGCAACGCCTGGAGAGCTGACAACGCGACGCCCCACCCGGTGAGGTCGAACGCCCCGCCGAAGGCGACGGCGAGGCTGGCCGCGATCCAGCCCACGTTGAGCACGATGACGGTCCACCCGCCGGCCGGGGAGATGTCCCGTTGAGCCGCCAGCACCGTCAGCCCCGTCGCCCACACGAGCAGGAACACGCCCACGCCGACGGTGAACGCGGTCGGCGTACCGAGCCACTCGTCGAGCTTGCCGCTGAGGACGAGGATGACGACACCGAGACCGGCGGAGGCGGAGGCGTCGAGCCGCAACGCGAAACGCAGAAGATTCATGCGCCTACTGTCGCGGCTCGACGTCATGCCGTCGATTACCTGCCAGGTAATGCGCTCAACCCTCGCCTCAGCCCTCGCTGAGGACCAGTGGGGACGAGCCGGGGAGCTTCGTGACGTAGTCCGCGCCCATCAGCTGTGACGGTGTCCGGGCGCCGCTGTCGGCGTATCCCTCGGAGAGGAGCTTGACCACCACGGGGAGCGAGCCGGTCACGGTGAGGTCGTAGCCGTTGGCCGTGGTGATCCGGGCGACGCGGCGCTCGCCGGGCGCGGTCACCTCGCCCCAGACGTGCATGGGCCGTTTCGCGCGGCTCTCGGGCGACGGGCCGGGCCGGCTGCCCGCCCGGTTCTGCAGGAACCGCTGGACCGCCCCGATTTTCAGGACCGGCCGCGCGATCTCGGTGAACCGGAGGCCGCGGATCTGGCGGCGGGAGGTCGGCAGGTAGACCTCGATGTCGGGGATGCCGGTCGTGCGGTACGCGCTCGCGACGTCGCCCCAGGGGATCGCGACGGCGAGCTTCTCCCCCACGCCGAAGTCGATGGTGCGAGTCAGGCTGCCCATCGGCACCCGCGTGAGCCGGCCGTTGCGGCGCACCCTCGTGCCGCCGACCGCACCCTCCACTGTGGTCTTCGCCGTGCCGGGCGACAACGCCGACCGGGTGTCGAAACCGAGCCGGAGCTGCGTCGCGCCGGGCAGTTCGGCGGCGAGCGTCGCCGCGACGCAGTCCGTCGGGATCACGTCGAAGCCGACCGCCGGGCAGATCACGATCCCGGCCTGCCGCGCCGCCTCGTCGAGCGAGTACGCGTGCTCCAGGACGTCGATCTCGCCGGTGATGTCGAGATAGTGCGCGCCCGTTCGAAGGCACGCGGCGAGCATGGGCGCCGCGGTCCGGGAGAACGGGCCGGCGCAGTGCAGGACCAGCGCGACGCCACGAAGACCGGCGTCGAGCCGAGCCGG
>JABFYB010000371.1 GCA_013361475.1 Hamadaea sp. | reverse complement strand
GATCATGAACTATCGGTCGTGATCGACCGGCGCGGCGTGTCCGCACCGCCCTGATCATTCGCCCACCACCATGATCAACGCACTGCCGCGGGCCGTGACCACCGGTGGAGCTGTCGCGGGCCGTGACACGGATGGGGCCGAACTACCGACCCGATGCCACGTTGGCCCGACCGCAGTGATCGGCAAACATGGCCCGGGTGACGTCGGCTTCGCTCATCCGGCGGGCCCAGGACGGCGACGAACTCGCGTTCGACCAGGTGTACTGCGCTGTCCATCCGGGTCTGCTGCGCTACCTGCGCGTCCTGGTGGGTTCCGACGCCGAGGACGTCGCCTCCGAGGCGTGGCTGTGCATCGTCCGCGACCTGCCCGCGTTCACCGGCGACGACCAGGCGTTCCGAGGCTGGGCCGCGGCCATCGCCCGGCATCGGGCCATCGACCATCTGCGGCACCGCGACCGCCGTCCGGCCGTGCCGGTGCCCGCCGAGGACCTCACCGACCTGCCCGCGCACGAAGACGCCGAGGCGCTGGCCCTGGCGGCGGTCGCCACCGACGCCGCCGTACGCCTCATCGCGACCCTTCCGCGGGATCAGGCCGAGGCGGTGATGCTGCGCGCGGTTCTGGGTCTCGACGCGAAGACCGCCGGGAAGGTGCTCGGCAAGCGGCCGGGCGCTGTGCGTACCGCCGCCCATCGCGGGCTGCAACGGCTCGCCGATCAGCTGACCACCCCCACGACCAGCGGAAACCGAACGAGAGTGACGTTTTTGGCGGCGCCGGCGGTTAAGGAGGCGAGATGAGCACGCGGCCCCGACTTCGGCGAGCCGCCGCCGGGCACCTGCTCGACGGCGGGCACGAAGGCGGACCGGCGCCCCTGGCCGACCTGCTCGCCGCAGCGGCCGCGCCCGCCCACCCGGGTGAGCTGGCCGGTCGGCGGGCGACGGCGGAGGCGTTCCGGGCTCATCGCGACGCTGTCCCCCAACCCCGGAGACGTTCGATGCTCAAGACAGCCCTGGCGAAAGCGCTCACCGTGAAGGCGGCGGCCATCGCCGCGGTCGCCGTCGGCGGCGGCGTGGCCCTCGCAGCCACCACCGGCGTGCTGCCCAACCCGCTGAACGGGGCGACCGGCAAGCCCTCCGCCAGCCACAGCGCCAAGCCGAGCCACAGCCCCGGCGCGAAGGGCTCGCCCTCGCCCAACCTCGAAGGGCTCTGCAAGGCGTACGCCGCCAAGCCGGACGGCGAACGAGGCAAGGCGCTGGAGAGCCCGGCGTTCCAGGCGCTCGTGACCGCGGCCGGCGGCCTCGACAAGGTCACCGACTACTGCGTGACCCTGCTGCCCAGCGCGAAGCCGACCGGGCCGGGCGCCAAGCCCAGTACGCCGACCGGCGGCAAGCCGAGCACGAAGCCGAGCGGCGTCCCGACCGTCAAGCCGACGGACCACCCGGGCGCGCCGACCGTGACGCCGTCGCACCGCTGACGGTCTGACTTCGCCCGCTGGGACGACGGTGATCGGGCATCGTGTCCCGGCGGGCGAACAGTCCTCGGCGTGCCTCGCACCCCACGCCTGAGGATCCGCCGCACGGGCGACGCCCCCCAGACGTCGCCCGTGCGGCATCGGCTCAGCGGGCGTACGCGAGCCGGGTGAACTCGGCCGCACCGCCCAGGATGTAGAAGTCGGAGACCTGGGTGAGGGCGATGCCGATCAGGTCCCGATGCGGATCGGTGAACCACACCGTGCCGTAGCCGCCCTCCCAGCCGTATCGGCCGGGCACGTCCGCCGCGTCGTCCGGCGTGACCGTCACCGCCATGCCGTATCCCCAGCCACGGCCGCCCAGCAGCATTCCCGCCGAGCCGACCTGCTCCGGGGTGAGCTGATTCGTCGTCATCCGGCGTACGGAGTCTTCTGACAGGAGTCCGCCGCCGTTTCGGCGCAGCATCTGGGCGAAGGCCAGATAGTCCGCGGCGGTGGAGAGCAACCCGGCCGAGCCGGACGGGAAGGCGGGCGGTCGCGTCCACTCGGCCGCCGTCGACACCGGCTGCTCCTGCAACGGCCCGCCCTGAAGGTCGCTCATGTAGTACGCCGGTAGCCGGTCGGCCTGCTCCTCGGGCAGCCAGAATCCGGTGTCGGTCATGTTCAGCGGCGCGAAGAGCCGTTCGGCGAGGAACTCCCCCAACGGCTTGCCGGCCGCCCGCGCCACCAGTACGCCGAGCACCAGCGTGCCCGTGTTGTACCGCCAGCGCGTACCGGGCTGATCCATCAGGGGCAGTCGACCGAACCGCCGGAGCCACTCGTCCGGGTCCAGCGGCGTACGCGGATCGGGCACGTCCAGCACCAGCTCGGCGTCCCGGGCCGCCTGGACGATCGGGTACGCGGGCTGGAACGACGGTTCGGTGATCATCCCGTGCCCGAGCCGGAAGGTGAGCAGGTCCTCGACCGTGATGGGCCGCTCGGCGGGAACGGTGTCGTCCAGCGGAGCGTCGAGCGTACGCAGCACCCGCCGGTCGGACAGCTCGGGGAGCAGCCGGTCGACCGGTTCGTCGAGGGCGATCGTGCCGTCGTCGACCAGCAGCATCGTGGCGGCCGCCAGCACGGGTTTGGTCAGCGACGCGATCCGGAAGATCGTGTCGGGTCGCATCGGAGTACCGCCGAACGCGGTGTCCCCCAGCGCCGTCACCTCCACGTCGTCCCCGTACGCCACGGCGTAGACCAGGCCGGGCAGCTCGCCTCGGGCCACCCGGCCGGTCATCGCGGCGGTGAGTTTCTCATTCAGCGGGCTCGTCATGATCGCCTCCAGTCGTGAGTCTTCCTCAACGCGTCGGACGAGGGAGGCGGGATACGACACTCTTCCCGCGATTTCTGAAATCTCAGTCCGCGAGGTCGGAGAGGTCCAGACCGGCGAGGCGTTCGGGGTCGGCGAGGATGTCGATCGCGACGATCCGGCCGTCGACGACGGTCATCCCCATGACCCCGTAGACCTGGCCCGACGGCGGGATGTTGACCACTCCGATCGCGCCGTTGACCAGCGCCGGGCGGGCGTACTGGGCCATCTTCGAGAACATGAGCGCCTGCCGGGCGACCGCCTCGGCCCCCCGCACCAGCCGGGCGACGTCGAACGGGGCCGCCCCGAAGTCCGCGCGGAGTACGACGTCGGGGTCCAGCAGCGCGACCAGCGCCTCGAAGTCGCCGCCCCGCGAAGCCGCCAGGAAGGCGTCGACGACCTCACGCTGCCGGCCGAGATCGCGATCGGGCACGGGCGCGCCGCCCTGGACCCGCCGCCGGGCCCGGCTGGCGAGCTGCCGCGTCGCGTCCGGCGCCCGGCCGACGATCGGGGCGATGTCGTCGAACGGCAACGCGAACATGTCGTGCAGGACGAAGGCCAGGCGCTCCGCCGGGGTGAGGGTGTCCAGCACGACCTGCAGCGCCAGGCCGACCGAGTCGGCGAGCATCGCCTCCTGCTCGGGATCGATGCCGTCGGCCGGAGCCACGATGGGGTCGGGAACACGCACGTCCAGCGACTCCTCCCGCCGGGAGGTGCGCGAGCGCAGCATGTCCAGGCACACGCGGCCGACCACAGTGGTCAGCCAGCCGCCCAGGTTGCGTACCTCGGCGGCGTCCGACCGGCTCAGCCGGAGCCAGGCCTCCTGCACCGCGTCGTCGGCCTCGCTCAACGAGCCGAGCATCCGGTACGCGACCGCGCGCAGGTGCGAGCGGTGTCCCTCGAACTCGCCCGCCAGCCATTCCGTGTCGTTCATGATCACAGTCTTCCTCTCCGTTCGGCACTCTGACGAACGGAGCGGATCTAATGTGACAGGAGTCGGCGGACTATTCGTACTCGTCGTCGAGCGGGACGACCTGGGCCTGTTCGACGGCGTCGGCCTCGGGCACGTCGTCGCCGATCTCCGGCTCGACGGAGGCGTCGTCCTCGTCGTCGAACACGACGGGGAGTTCCTGGTCCTGGCGGTCGGCCTCGGGCACCTCGGTCACCTGGCCAACGTACCGAGAGTTGCGCCTGGCGTCGCGCCGAACGACGCGAATTTCCCGGATCGGCTTGACACGCCTTCAGCACGCGGCCCATACTCAACTCATCGGTTGATTAACCGGTTGGTTGAATAAGGTGGTCACGGTGGATCAGCTCAGCACGGTGTTCGCGGCGCTCGCCGACCCGACGAGACGGGCCATCCTCGCCCGGCTCGCCGAGGGCGAAGCGACGGTGAACCAACTGGCCGAGCCGTTCCCGATCAGCCTCCAGGCGGTCTCCAAGCATCTGAAGGTGCTGGAGCAGGCCGGGTTGATCACGCGAGGCCGGGACGCGCAGTGGCGGCCGTGCCGATTGGAGGCCGCTCCCCTGCGGGACGTCACCGAGTGGGTCGAGACGTACCGCCGCTTCTGGGAGGAGCGCTACGACCGCCTCGACGACTACCTGCGAGAACTCCAGCATCCGAGTACGCCGAAGGAGAAGTGAGATGTCCGAGAACGCCGTTTTCCAGGTGACCCCGCGGGGCGACCGTGAGATCGTCATGACCCGCGTCTTCGACGCTCCCCGCGAGCTGGTCTGGGCCGCCTTCACCGACCCGGAGCACCTGAAGCACTGGTGGGGCCGGGGCAACCCGATGACCATCGAGATCGACGTACGCGTCGGCGGGCGCTACCGCTTCGTCGAGCACTCGCCGGAGGGCGACGAGGCGTTCCGGGGCGAGATCCTGGAGCTGGTCCCCAACGAGAAGGTCGTGCAGACCTTCGAATGGGAGGGACTGCCCGGCCACATCGCGACCGACACGATGGTCCTGACCGAGCAGGACGGCAAGACGCTCGTCACGACGACGTCGATGTTCACCAGCCAGGAGGACCGGGACGGCATGATCGCCTCCGGCATGGAGACCGGGGCACGCCAGTCCTACGAGGCGCTCGAGGCGTACCTGGCCAAGCTCTGAGTCCTGGCGAGCCGGCCCCAGCTGTGCCGCGCGTCACCGGAAAAGAATTTGCAGAGACTGAAAGATCACTTGTAGCTTCGGCGGGGTGTCCACCACCCCGCCGAAGCCGTCGCTGGGCCGTCGCGACCTCAAGAAGCAGCAGACCCGCGAGGCGCTGCTCACCGTGACGCTCCGCCTGGCCGCCGAGCGGGGACTCGAGCACGTCACCGTCGAGGAGATCTGCGCAGAGGTCGGCGTCTCGTCACGGACGTTCTTCAACTACTTCCCCAGCAAGGACGACGCCGTCCTGGACGACAACACCGCGGCGGCCGAAGAGATGCAGCGCCGGCTGACCGACCTGCTCGGCGAGATGCCGGTGCTGCCCGCGGTGCACGCCTCCCTCGCGGCGATCATCGCCGAAATGGAGGAGGAGCGGGACCGCTGGCTCCAGCGCCTCGCCGCGATCGAGCGCAGCCCGTCGCTGCTTCCCCGGCTGATCGCGACCAGCGTGAAGACCGAGCAGCAGGTCGCCGAGATCATCGCCCGGCACGTCGGCGTACCCGCGGACGGCTATCCGGCCCTCGTGATCGGGGTCGCCGGAGCGGCCTTCCGCGCGTCGATGCAGCGCTGGGCGACCGGCGACGGCTCCCGGCCGCTCACCGCCTATGTAGACGAAGCTTTCGCCGCCCTGGCCAACGGGCTGGCTGATCCGGAGCACCAACTAGAAGGAAGAGAATGACCACAACCACCGCGCCTGCGGACTCCCCCGAGACGGGCGCCGCGCCGCAGCCGATGTCGCGCCGCGAGGTGCTGCAGGCGCTGTCCGGCCTCATGCTGGGCATGTTCGTCTCGATCCTGGCCTCCACGATCGTGTCGAACGCGCTCCCCCGCATCATCGCCGACCTGCACGGCAGCCAGTCGGTCTACACCTGGATCGTCACCACCGAACTGCTGGCGATGACGGCCACCGTCCCGCTGTGGGGCAAGATGGCCGACCTCTACAGCAAGAAGCTGCTCATCCAGCTGTCGCTGGGCCTGTTCGTGGTCGGCTCGCTCATCGCCGGGTTCACCCCCAACGTCGAGATCCTGCTGCTCAGCCGGGCCGTCCAGGGCGTCGGCGCGGGCGGCATGACGGCGCTCGCGATGATCGTCATGGCGGCGATGATCCCGCCGCGGGAGCTGGGCCGCTACTCCGGCATCTTCGGCGCGGTCTTCGGCATCGGCACGATCGCCGGTCCGCTGATCGGCGGCGTCCTGGTGGACACCTCCTGGCTCGGCTGGCGCTGGTGCTTCCTGATCGGCGTCCCGTTCACCCTGACCGCGATCTTCCTGCTCCAGAAGACCCTGCACCTGCCGGTCGTACGCCGCCAGGTGAAGATCGACTACCTGGGCGCACTGCTCATCATCGCCGGCGTCTCGACGCTGCTGATCTGGTCGACCCTGGCCGGCTCGAAGTTCGAGTGGGCCTCCGGCTGGACGGCGTTCCTCGTCGCCACCGGCGTCATCCTGCTGGCGCTCGCGGTCTTCGTGGAGGCCCGCGCGGCCGAGCCGATCGTGCCGCTGGGCATCTTCCGGCACCGTACGGTCAGCCTCACTGTTCTGACCAGCATCTTCGTCGGCGTCGCGATGTTCGGCGGCACCGTCTTCCTGTCGCAGTACTTCCAGATCTCGCTCGGCAAGTCGCCGACGGTCGCCGGTCTGATGAGCCTGCCGATGATCTTCGGTCTGCTGGTCTCCTCGACCGTCGCCGGTCAGCTGATCACGAAGTACGGCCGCTGGAAGATCTTCCTCGTCGCCGGGGGCATCGTGATGACGGTCGGCATGCTGCTGCTCAGCCGGATCGACGCCCACACGCACGTCGTGGTGCTGTCGGCGTACATGGCGGTGCTGGGCGTCGGGGTCGGCATGCTCATGCAGAACCTGGTGCTGGCCGCCCAGAACGACGTGCCGGCGCAGGATCTGGGTGCGACGACCTCGGTGCTGACCTTCTTCCGGAGCATGGGTGGGGCCATCGGCGTCAGCGCGCTCGGCGCGGTCCTCGCCAACCGGGTCACCGACATGTTCACCGAGAAGTTCGGGCCGATGGCGGCCGGTGGCGGCACGGCCGCCGTGCCCGACCTGAAGACGCTCGACCCGGCGATCCTGCAGATCGTGCAGCAGATCTACGGCGACGCCACGGCCGACCTGTTCCTCATCGGTACGCCGTTCGCCGTGCTCGCCCTGCTGACCGTGCTCTTCATCAAGGAGAAGCCGCTGCACACGCTGAGCGGCACCGACCGGCTCGCCCAGGAGCAGAGCGACGCTCCGCCGCCGATCGCCGTCCACTGAGGATCAATCAGGGAACGCCGCCGGGGATGCCCCGGCGGCGTTTCACTTTTCCAGGGCCAGGGTCACCAGCGGACCGTCTCGGTCAATCAAGGTCGCTGCGCTGAGCGTACCGTCTGATTGAAGGCGGCGGATGGTTCGCGTGGCCGGCTGGTTGCCCGCGAGCACGTGGACCAGGATCTTCCCGCGAGCCGCGCCGGCCAGACGGCGCGCGAGCAGAGTCCCGACGCCGCGCCGTTGCCAGGCGTCCTCCACCAGGATCGCGGCCTCGGCCGGGTCACCGGCCAGGCTGGCCATCGCCACGAGCCGACCGTCCTGCGCGCCGCCGGTGGCGACCGCGACGACCGTGCCCGCCGAGAGCAGCCCCGCGAGCAGGACGACCGGCGGCGTGCCCGCCCCGGAGACGTATCGGCGGTAAAGGCTCTCCCGTGAGCAGCGCCGATGCATCGCCAGCACCTCGTCGAGATCGGCGGCGGTCGCCGCACGAACCGTCACCACCACCGGTTCTATGTCGAGCATCATAATCCGATCGTGCGCTATGATGACCGTCATAGTCAAGGGGAGCGAGATGACGACGGACAGCCGCGAGAAAATGATCAAGACCGCCGCCTTCCTGTTCGGCGAGCGCGGCTACGCGGCGACCTCGTTCCAGGACGTCCTCGCGCGCTCCGGGGCGCCGCGCGGGTCGATCTACCACCACTTCCCCGGCGGCAAGGAGCAACTCGCCGCCGAGGCACTGCGGTGGTACGCAGGACGCACGCGCGAGGCGATGGCGGCCGGAACCGCCGACGGGCCGACCGTGGAAGCCGTCGCGGGCTACTTCGCCGCCACGGCGGCGTGGCTGAAGAAGTCCGACTTCCGCGGCGGCTGCCCGATCGGCGGCGTCGCCCTGGACATGTCCGGTGACGAGCCGCTCCGCGAGATCGTGGCCGAGGCCTTCGCGGACTGGCGACGCATCGTCGAACAGTCGTTGCTGGCCGAAGGATGCGCGCCCGACACGGCCCGATCCCTGGCGGCGCTGGTGATCGC
>JABFYB010000655.1 GCA_013361475.1 Hamadaea sp. | reverse complement strand
AGCAGGCGGAGCGGAAGACCGAGCGGGCGGGGCCGGCGGTGGAGGTGGTGAGCCTCCGCAGCGTGGCGAGCGAGGCGGCGTACATCGCGCATCGCCTCCGCGAGGCGCACCTCGTCGAGGGCGTGCCCTGGTCCCGGATGGCGGTGATCCAGCGGTCCACCGCGATCCAGCTCGTCAGCCTCCATCGCGGGTTGCGGCAGGCCGGGGTGCCGACGGTGGTGCTCGCCGAGGATCTGCCGCTGCATGAGCAGCCCGCCGTACGCCCCCTGCTCACCCTGCTCCGGTGCGCGCTCAAACCGGAGGAGCTGACCGAGGAGACGGCGGTCGCGCTGTTGCATTCGCCGCTGGGCGGGGCCGATCCGTTCGGCGAGCGCCGGCTGCGTCAGGGGCTGCGGGCGTTGGCGCATGCCGCCGGTGATCCCCGGCCGAGCGGGGAACTGCTGGTGGAGGCGCTGCGCGATCCGACCGAGTTGGCCGTGCTCGACAAGCGGTGGGCCGCCCCGGCCAGCCGGGTCGCCCAGCTGCTCGCGACCGGCCGGGAGACCGCGGCCCGCCCCGGCGCGACCGCCGAGGACGTGCTGTGGAACGTGTGGCGGGCCAGTGGGCTGGCCGAGCGGTGGGCCGCTTTGGCCACCGCCCCGCCGAGCGGGCCGGATCAGCAGCGTCGCGCCGAGGCGGCCGACCGGGATCTCGACGCCGTCGTGGTCCTGTTCGACGCGGCGGCCCGGTTCACCGACCGGCTGCCGGGCGCGAAGCTGGACACCTTCCTCGAACACGTGCTGAGTCAGCAGCTTCCGGCGGACAGCCTCGCGCCCAACGCCGACCGGGGTGAGGCCGTACGCCTCCTCACCGCGCACGCCGCGAAGGGGCTCGAGTGGGATGTCGTCGTGGTCGCCGGAGTGCAGGAGGGCATCTGGCCCGACCTGCGGCTGCGCGGCAGTCTGCTCGGCTCCGAACAGCTCGTCGACGTCCTGGCCGAGCGAGCGGGGGAGACCGATCGGGAGGTGGTGACCGCGCAGTCGGCGGCGCTGCTCGACGAGGAGCGCCGGCTGTTCCACGTGGCCGTCTCCCGCGCCCGAAAGAAGCTGCTGGTGACGGCGGTCGACACCGGCGCGGTCGGCGGCGACAGCGGTGAGGAGCGCCCGAGCCGGTTCCTCTACGAGCTGGCCGGCGAGGACGTCACGCCGGCCGACGACCGGGAGCCGGAGGAGGCCGAGAACCTCCCGGTGCAGCGGCCGCCCCGGGCGCTCACGCTGCCTGCCCTGGTCGCGGAGTTGCGTATCGCCGTCACGAGCCCGCGGACGAGCCCGGCGAAGCGGGAGGCGGCCGCGGTGCAGCTGGCCCGGCTGGCGGCGGCGGGCGTACCGGGGGCGGATCCCGACCACTGGTGGGGACTGCCGCCGTTGTCGGACGACCGGCCGCTGGCCGACGACGGCGATCCGGTCGTGGTCACACCGTCCACGATGGAGTCAGCCCTGCGGTGCAGCCTGCGGTGGCTGCTCGAACGGCACGGTGGCAAGGCGCCGGACAGCTTCGCCCAAGGTGTCGGCAACCTCGTGCACGCGGCGGCGATGCTGGCCGACGACGTCAGCGTCGACCGCGCCGCGCTCATGGAGTACGTCAACGAACGGTTCGACGTCATCGAGCTGGCCGCCAAGTGGCTCGCCCCCCGGGAGCAGCACAAGGCCGAGCAGATGATCGACAAGTTGGTCCGGTGGATCGCGGTCAACCCGCGCCGGCTCCTCGCGATCGAACGGGACTTCCTCGTCCGGGTCACCGACGACGAGGCCCGCCCGATCGACCTCAAGGGCCGGGTGGACCGGCTGGAGGTCGACGACCAGGGCCGGCTCGTCGTCATCGACCTGAAGACCGGGGCCAGCACCATCGCCACCGCGCAGGAGCTGCCGGAGCATCCGCAGCTGGGGGCGTACCAGGTGGCGGTGGCGGCCGGCGCGTTCGAGGAGGGCTCGGAGTCCGGCGGTGCCGCCCTCGTCCAGCTCGGCGGCGACCGTCGCGACGCGCGGGAGCAGATTCAGGAGGCGCTCGGCGTGGTCGAGAACCCCGACTGGGCGTCCGAGATGGTCCGGAAGACCGGGGCGACCATGGCGGCCTCGACCTTCGTGGCGAAGGCGAACGACAAGTGCCGGGTGTGTCCGGTCCGGCCGAGCTGCCCGGTCTCCGGCAAGGGACGGCAGGTGGTGGAGCCGTGAGCCGCTTCGACTCCGGTCCCCGGTTCACCCCGCACGAGCTGGCGACCCGGCTCGGGCTCACCCGGCCGACCGACGAGCAGGCCCGGGTCATCTCGGCCCCGGTCGCGCCGCTGCTCGTGGTGGCGGGTGCGGGATCGGGCAAGACCGAGACCATGGCGGCGCGCGTACTGTGGCTGGTCGCCAACTCGCACGTCCGGCCGGAGCAGATCCTCGGCCTGACCTTCACCCGCAAGGCCGCCGGTGAGCTGGCCCATCGGGTCCGGCTGCGGCTGGGGCAGCTTCGCCGGCGCATGCCGGAACCGGGTCCGCACCGCAGTGCCGGCGAGCCCACGATCTCGACATACCACTCGTTCGCGGCGCGTGTCGTCGCCGAGCACGGGCTGCGCGCGGGGTTCGAGCCCAGTGCGCGGCTGCTGTCCCAGGCCGCGGCGTGGCAGCTCGCGGACGAGGTGGTCGCGGCGTACGACGGCGACATGTCCGCCGTGGACAAGGCCAAGTCGACGGTCACCAAGGCCGTCCTCGACCTGGCCGCGGAGATGGCCGAGCATCTGGTCGGCCCGGACGAGCTGTCCGCGTGGACCGGCCGCTTCTCGGCCGAGCTCACCGGCCTGCCCGGCCGCGTCTACGCCCCGGTCCAAGCTCTGCTCGGGACCCAGCGGGCGCGTCTGGCGCTGATGCCGATGATCCGCTTGTACGCACAACGCAAAGCGGCGTTGGAGGCGATGGACTTCGGCGACCAGCTCTCGAGAGCGGCCCGGGTGGCTCGCGACCATCCCGAGGTCGGCGCGATCGAGCGGCAGCGGTTCACCGTGGTGCTCCTGGACGAGTACCAGGACACGAGTCACGCCCAGGTGGTGTTGCTGCGCTCGTTGTTCGGCGGCGGCCATCCGGTGACCGCCGTCGGCGACCCCGGCCAGTCCATCTACGGCTGGCGAGGGGCGAGCGCGGGGACGCTGGACCGCTTCCCGGACGACTTCCGGGGTGCCGACGGCGCTCCGGCGAGCGTGATGGCGCTCAGCCGCTCGTTCCGCAACCGGCAGCAGATCCTGCACGTCGCCAACGCGGTCTCGGAGCCACTGCGCCAGCGGGGAGCCCGGGTGACCGCACTGCGCGGCGACGGGCGCACCGGCTTCGTCCACTGTGCACTCACGCAGACGACGCAGGACGAGGCGGAGTGGATCGCCCGCCGGATCGACGAGATCTGGCAGGAGGTCGCCGACGAGGCCGAACGGGCCGGAGTGACGGCGCCGCCGCCGACCACGGCCGTCCTCGTCCGCGTACGCGCCCAGATCGAGCCGATCGAGCAGGCGCTCCGGGCGAGAGGGCTGCCCGTCGAGGTGGTCGGCCTCGGCGGCCTGCTCGACACGCCCGAGGTACGCGATGTGGTCTGTACTTTGCGCGTACTGGCCGATCCGGCCGACGGGGCGTCGCTGCTGCGGATGCTGACCGGGCCCCGCTGGCGGATCGGCCCCCGGGACCTGGTGGCGCTGCACCGGCGTTCCCGGAAGATCGCGGCCGACCGGAGAGGCGACCCGGAACCGGTCGTCACCGATCGGCTGGACGAGGCCGCGCTCAGCGAGGCGCTCGACGACCTCGGCGATCCGGCGGCCTACTCGACGCACGGCTACATCCGCTTCCGCCGGTACGCCAAGGAGCTGGCCGAGCTGCGCCGGCATCTCGACCAGCCGCTGCCGGACCTGATCTCGGAGATCGAACGGGTCAGCGGGCTGGAGGTCGAAGTCCTCCTGCGTGGGGGCGAGTCGGCGCTGAGCCGGGCGCACCTCGACGCCTTCGGCGACGTGGCGGCCCGGTTCGCCAGCGAGACCGAGGGCGCCACCCTGTCGGCGTTCCTGGCCTATCTGCGGGCCGCCGAGGAGGAGGAGCGCGGGCTCGCCCCGGGCGAGGTCGAGGTCGTCGAGGGCGCCGTCCAGCTCCTGACCGCGCACGCGGCGAAGGGGCTCGAATGGGACCTCGTGGCGGTCGCCGGGCTGACCCAGGGTGTGTGGCCGGGCAAGACGAAGAACAGCGACCACTACCTCGACGGGCTCGGCGTACTGCCGTTTCCGTTGCGGGGGGACCACGACGGCCTGCCCGCGCTGAAGGTTCCCACCGGCGAGGACGCCGATCAGAAGGCGCTGCGGGACGCGGTCGACAAGTTCCGTGAGGAGTGGGGCGAGCACGACGAACGCGAGGAACGGCGGCTCGCGTACGTGGCGGTGACCCGGCCCCGGCGCTGGTTGCTGGCCAGCGGCGCGTGGTGGGGCGACGGCGTACGCCCGCGGGGACCGTCGCCGTTCCTGGAGGAGATCGCCGACCTGTGCCGGCAGGGAGACGGGATCGTCGAGGTGTGGGCGCCCCCGCCCGGGCCGGAGGACACCAATCCGGCGCTGGGGTCGGTCGCCGCGATCGAATGGCCGCAGGATCCCCTGGGACGCCGCCGTCCGGTGGTCGCCGCCGCCGGCGACCTCGTCCGGTCCTACCTGGACGTCACCGGGGACGGGCTGTCGCGTACGGGGCGGCAGGCCGAGCGGAAGGTGGCCGGGCTCGCCGACGAGCAGGCCCAGCGGTGGGCGCGGGAAGTCGAGCTGCTCCTCGCCGAGCGGGCGCTGCAACGGCGTACGGGCAACGTCATCGAGGTGCCCGTGCCGCGCCAATTGTCGGTGTCCCAGCTGGTCACCTTGCGCCGCGATCCCCGGGATCTGGCCCGGTCGCTCCGGCGTCCGCTGCCGCACCGGCCCAACCCGTACGCCCGCCGGGGCACCGCCTTCCACCTCTGGCTGGAGCAGCGCTTCGGGGCGGACCGGCTGCTCGACGTCGATGAGTTGCCGGGGTCGGCCGACGCCGACGCGGCCGACGACGAACGGCTGGCCGCCCTGCAGGAGGCCTTCCTCGCCGGTGAGTGGGCCGAGCGTACGCCGGTCGAGGTCGAGGTGCCGTTCGCGACCGTCCTCGGCGGAGTCGTGGTCCGGGGCCGGATGGACGCCGTGTTCGCCGAACCGGACGGGACCTACGACGTGGTCGACTGGAAGACCGGGGGACGCCCGGCCGGCACCGCTGCCACGGCGGCGGCGGTGCAGCTGGCCGCGTACCGGCTGGCCTGGGCCGCGCTGGCCGGGGTGCCGGTGGCGAAGGTCCGGGCCGCGTTCTACTACGTCGCGGACAAGGTGACCGTGCGCCCGGTCGACCTGCTGGACGAGGCCGGACTCACCGAGCTGATCGCCGGGTTGCCGGAAGCCGGATAACCGACGGCGTCCGGTTCCTGACTGATCGGGCCACCGGCGCGCGGCACGCTGGATCTTGTGAAAGGGGCGGCTCGGGAACTGTTGGTGGTGCTGGTCGTGGCGACGGCCGGCGTGGCCGTCGCGGGCGCGATCGTCCTCATGCCCTGGCATCCGCACCTGCCCGCCACGAACGCGGTCGTCGAGGTGTACGCCCCCCACCGTTGATCACCCGGGCGGGGTAGCCTGTCCTCTCTCCACACCCTCGTTTTCACCCCTTGGTCCCGCCGGGAGGGCGGTCGTTGATGTCAGCCAAGCGTGGCACCTTCGTCTTGGTCGCCGCCGGCCTGATCGGCCTGGTCACGACGGCTCCGGCGTACGCCGACGGGGTGCGCTCCCAGCAGTGGTACCTGTCCTCCCTGGACCTTCCGGCGGCGCACGCCGTCACGAAGGGGACCGGGGTCGTCGTCGCGGTGGTGGACTCCGGAGTGGACGCCACCCATCCCGATCTGCAGGGCTCGGTCCTGCCCGGGACGGAGACCGCCGGGACGAAGGACTCCGACGGGCGCGGGACGGCGCTCGCCTCGCTGGTGGCCGGGCACGGCCACGGCGCGGGTGGGGCCGACGGCGTCCTCGGCGTAGCGCCGGGCGCGCAGGTCCTGCCGGTCGCCTTCGCGCCCAGGGCCGGTGAGGCGGGCGACCCCGCAGCCCTGGCCGCCGGCATCGACCTGGCCGTCTCGAAGGGTGCCAAGGTGGTCTGCGTCGGCCGCGGTGTCGCGCCGAACCCGCGGCTGCGGGAGGCCGTCGAGAACGCCCTGGCCGCCGACGTCCTCGTCGTGGCGGCCGACGGCGACGTGGCCAACAGCGCGTTCTCGCCGTGGCCGTCGTCCATCCTCGGGGTGCTGACCGCCATCCCGCTCGACCGGGCGGGCAATGTCGCCGTCAGCCCGGCCAGCCGTCAGACCAGCGGCATCGGCGTACCGGGGGTCGACTTGATCTCCGCCACCTCCGGCGGCGGCTACCGGCTGCAGACCGGGGCCACCGGAGCCGGGCTCCTCTGCGGCGCGGCCGCGCTCGTGCGGTCGGCGTACCCGGGGCTGTCGGCTGAGCAGGTCGCCGATCGGCTGCGCGAGACCGCCACCGACAAGGGCGCGGTCGGCCCGGACAGCCAGTACGGCGCGGGCGTGCTGAACCTGAAGGCGGCGCTGGCCGGGGCGACCGCCGCCCCGAGCGCGTCGCCGAGCGCCTCGCACGTCGTGGTCGCGCCGGCGCAGCGTCCGGTCGGGGTCGCCCTGACGGACAGCCGCGATTGGCGCAGATGGCTCGTCGTCGTGCCACTCGTGATCTTCCTCGCGGGGCTCGTCGCGTACGCCTTCCGCCGCAAGGCTTGACGGGGAGAACTCTGCGCTAGGGTCGGGGGGTGGCTTTGGCGATCGAGATCCCGCGCACCCGCTATCCCGTCGAACAGTTCACTCTTCCCAACGGCCTGCGGGTGGTGCTCGCCCCGGACGCCAGCGCCCCGGTGATCGGCGTGGCCGTCGTCTACGACGTCGGCATCCGCTCCGAACCGGAGGGCCGGACGGGCTTCGCGCACCTCTTCGAGCACCTCATGTTCCAGGGCAGCGCCAATTTGGAGAAGCTCGCCCACTTCCGGCACGTGCAGGGAGCGGGCGGCACCTTCAACGGCTCCACCCACCTGGACTACACCGACTACTTCGAGACGTTGCCGAGCAACGCGCTCGAGCGGGCCCTCTTCCTGGAGGCCGACCGCATGCGCGGGCCGCGCCTGACCGAGGAGAACCTGCGCAATCAGGTCGACGTGGTCAAGGAGGAGATCCGGGTCAACGTGCTGAACCGGCCCTACGGTGGTTTCCCCTGGCTGAAGCTGCCGCCGGTCATGTTCGACACGTTCCCGAACGCGCACGACGGCTACGGGTCCTTCGTCGACCTGGAGTCGGCGACCGTCGAGGACGCGGCCGACTTCTTCCAGCGCTTCTACGCCTGTGGCAACGCGGTGCTCTCCGTCGCCGGCGACCTCGACGTGGATGAGACCCGCAAGCTCATCGAGAAGCACTTCGGCGACGTCGAGGCCCGCCCCGCCCCGGTACGCCCCGACTTCAGCGAGCCCGATCTCACCAGCGAGCGGCGTGAGTCCTACACCGACCGGCTGGCCCCGTTGCCCGCGGTCGCCTCGGCTTGGCGGGTGCCGGACCCGGCCACCGACCTGCAGGGCTACCTGGCCTATGTGGTGCTCGCCGAGGTGCTGACCGACGGCGACGCCTCCCGCCTGGTCGAGCGGCTCGTCCTCAAGGACCGGACCGTCACCAGCGTCGGCGGCTACATCGGCTTCATGGGCGAGCCCTTCGAGGTACGCGATCCCACCGCGTTGCTGCTCCAGTCGCACCTGCCTCCGGGCGGGAACATCGACCGCGTCCTCGCGACCGTCGACGAGGAGCTGGACCGGCTCGCCACCGACGGCCTGGTCGCCGGGGAGCTGGCCCGGACGCAGGCTCGGATGGCGACGCACCTGCTGCGGGACAACGACGCCGCGCTCAACCGCGCCCTGCGGATGGCGGTCCTGGAGCAGCAGCGGGGCGACGCGAACCTGCTCAACGAGCTGCCGCAGCTGATCGCCGCGGTGACCGACGAGCAGATCGTCACCGCCGCGGCGGCGCTGCGCCCGAACCGGCGCGCGTCCGTCGAGGTCATCCCCGGCGCCGGCAATGGCGCCAACGGTGCAGCCCAAGGAGACGAGCAGTGACCCACACGCTTCCCGACCTCGGCCCCAACCGGCCGCTGACGCTCCCGCCGCAGGCGGAGAAGACGCTGGC
>JABFYB010000541.1 GCA_013361475.1 Hamadaea sp. | reverse complement strand
GGCGCAGTCGCAGGCCCCGGCGCAGGGCGGCAAGCAGCGGGGCAAGCAGCCCGTCGTGCCGGCCCAGGTCGCCCCGGCCCCGGCCGCCCCGACGCCGGTGGCCAAGGCGCCCGAGCCGGTGCCCGTCGCGCCGCGTACGCCGGACGGCCTGCTCGGCCTCAACGACCTGGACTGAGCGTCACCTGACTCCCGCGTCGATCTCGGCGTTGGCCCGCGCCACGCGCTCGGCGGCGATCGCGGCAGCGGCACCGAGCACCATCAGGTACGCGCAATGCAGCACCGGCGTGGGCAGGCTCAGGATGAGGGCCAGTCCGCCGGAGCTGCGGGACAGCCAGCCGAGCAGCAGGTTGACGACGATGTTGAACACCGTGGCGAGCACCGGGACCAGAAACCACTGCCGAAGACCCAGCAGCGGGGCGGCGACCGCCGCGCTGACGAACGCCGCGAGGTACAGCGCGAGCGACCGGGCGAAATCGCTCGTGTCCGCCGGAAGGACGAGCGCAGCCCCGCCGGCGCCGGCGAACGCGATCAGGCCGGCGAACGCGCCCTTGCCCATGACTCGCACCATGCGTGCCCCCCCGTTGATCAAGCCGACGGCGGATCATTCTGGCTGAGGTCCCGCCGTCCGGCAAGCCCCCGACGCGTCCGGTGTCGGCGGCGCGGACTCCGAGCGGCTGGTCGCGGTCGGCCGATTCCAGGTCTGCGACCTGCGTCGGCTGTGGGACCATGAGCTGATGGACCGCGAGACGGCCACGCCGGTCGCGCCGCACGAACATCGTCAGACCTTCGCCGACGCGATGGCGGCGTTGATCGCCGAGTTCACCGCGTACCTGGACCGGCCGGACGCCGACCCGGCGAAGGACATGGTCGGCTATCGCCAGCACACGATCTGGCTGACGCCCGCCGAACTGGACGGGCTCGTCGAGGACTTGCGGCGGGCCATCCTGCCCCGGCTGGCCATGGAGCCGACCGCCGAACGGGCGCGATACCTCCTCAGCCCGATCCTGTTCCCGGTCGAGGGAATGAAGGATGGGTGAACAGCGGCGCTTGCTGCCAGCACTGCTTTCCTTGATCGGGGTCATTTCCATGCTGTCATGGCGACATGGAAATGACCCTGATCATGTGCGGTCACCGAGGATCGGCCCGCTAGCCTGGACATCGTGACCGATCAGCCCCGCCTCATCGGCGACGCCACCGCCATCGTCGCGAACGCGGACACGGCCGGAGCCGTCTGGCGCGTCACGGCGGAACCGCGGCATCTCGACGCGAACATCATCCATCTGCCGGCCGGCGACCGCATCGCCGCCCACCAGGGACCCGACCTCGACGTGCTCATCCACGTCCTCGCCGGGGGCGGCCACCTCGACAGCGACGATCAGACGCTCGAGCTGGCGCCCGGCGCGCTGGTCTGGCTCCCCCGCGGGTCTCAGCGGGCCGTCGTCGCCGGGCCGGACGGGCTGACCTACTTCAGCGTCCATCCGAAGCGCCCGCCGCTCGGCATCACCCGACCGTCGTGACGCGTCACGGAGCCGGTCGCGAGCCGTAGCGGGCTAGTCCGGCACGGCGTGCACGTGGGTGAGGTCTCGCCGCAGCGCGGCCGCCCCGTGCAGGTACACGTGCGTGATGCGATCACGCGGCAGCTCGGTGTCGACGTGGGCCATCAACCGGATCACTCGGGGCATCGCCCCGGCGATGTCGAGTTCCTGGGCGCAGATGAGCGGGACGTCCGACATCCCCATCAGCCGGGCGGCGTACGCCGGGAACTCGGAGTGGATGTCCGGCGTGGCCGTGAAGATCGCGCTGATCAGGTCCTCGGTGTCGAGGTCGTTGCTGTGCAAGACCTCCTTGACGAGTTCGGCGACCCGGTCCAGCAGGTGTTCCCGCTCGTCGACGTCCAGCTGGGTCGCCCCGCGTACTGCGCGAATCGGCACTGTGCCTCCCAAGAGAGCCGAACACCGGCAACCAAGACCGGTACAGGCTCACTCTAGCGAGGTGATCGAGGCGGTGAGCAGTGCGTCGAGGTCCGCTCCGACCAGCGCGTCGGCCCAGAGCCGGTCGAGCGTGCGGGCGTACAACGCGGTGGCGCCGTTGGAGAAGAAGATCTCGCCGCTGAAGGTCTCGACGACGGTGACCGCGTCGTAGATCTGGAAGCCGTTCTGCGGGGTGGTCGCGATCGGCCGGTCCAGTGGCAGCACCCCGAACCGGACGTTGGGCAGCGCGAGGATCTCCCGGAGCGCCGCCAGCTGGTCCCGGAGCACCTCCGGCGGGCAGGTACGCCACCGCAGCACCGGCTCGGCGAGCAGGAACTCGAATCGTTTCGCCGGGTTGTAGAGCTGCCGCCCCCGGGCCAGCCGGGTCTGGACGGCGGCCTCCTCGTCGTGGACCTCCAGCCCGTGCAGCTCGACCTGCTCCCGGAACACCCGCCGGGCGTACGCGGCGGTCTGCACGAGCCCCGGGACCCAGGCGACCTCGAAGTGGCGTACCGACGCCGACCGTTCGACGAGCTGGTTGTAGTCGGCCTGGACCGAGTTCTGGCCTTGGCGCATCCGGCGACGCCAGTCGCGGTGCTCCGCCTCGGCCCGGCGCAGCAGGCCGGCCAGCTCGGCCGATTCGGACCGGCTGACCTGACACAGGGCCGACCAGGCGTGCAGGTCGGCGGCGGTGGGGATCTGGCGGCCGTGCTCGATCCGGCTCACCCGGGAGGCGTGCCATCCGAGCTGGGCGGCGAAGTCCTTCCCGGACAAGCCGGTACGCCGGCGGAGCGCCCTGAGCGCTTCCGCCAGCATCCCGGTTTCCCGCTGCCGTTCGGTGAGGGTGGTCATCGTCTACTTCGTCGACTTGGCGAAACATGGCAGCCGAGAGCCGTCCCCCGTACCGCCCCCTGAAAGTGCGACCCCGAAGTGCCGCCGTTTCACGGTAGGCCGCTAAGTCCCGACGATGCCCGTCCAGCGGTAAAGGCACCGCTTCGGGTTACGTCGTGTAGTCAGGCGACTTCGCGGAGCCGATCAAGAACGTCGGCCGGAACGTACACCGCGTCCTCGTCGGCGGCCAGGTCGCGCAGGGCGGCGCGAGTGGCGTCGTCGAGCTTGACCCCCTGCACGACGTATCCGCCGTCGGTGCGGTAGAGGGCCGGGCAGCCCCCGCCGCCGGACCACACGGTCTTCCAGAGGTACTCGATCTTCATGGCAACTCCCAGGATGTATCGGGCTAGTTGATTGTGGAGATACACCGTCATGACGTCTCTCGGCCGTATGGAGCCGTTTGCGCGGTGTCGCGATCGGACACTCGCCACGTGGACGATGTCTCGCCACGGTTCACGCTAGTCCGGCATACTCGCAAAGCGCCGCATATCTCACAAAAAGTACAGGCGGTGTTTCGGTCCCCGACCGAAGCGTTCGTCCGGAAGAGGGACGGTCCGTACGGTTCACCGCCATGACCTACTCGATCCAGGCGCTCGATCCGCCGGTCCTGCCCAAGGCGACCGGAACCTACACACACGGCACTCTCGTCACCGGCGTACGCCGGACCGTGTTCGTCAGCGGCCAGGTGCCGTGGGATCGCCACGAACCGGTCCCACCAGACTTCGCCGACCAGTGCCGGCTGACCTGGCGCAACGTCCTCGCCGTCCTGGCCGAGGCCGACATGGGGGTCGGCAACCTCGCCAGCGTGCGGATCTTCCTCGCCGACCGGGCGTACCGAACAATCAACGGCCGGATTCGCGAAGAGGTATTGGGCGATCACCGTCCGGCGGTGACGATCATCATCGCCGACATCTACGCCGAGGAGTGGCTGCTGGAGATCGAGGCGATCGCGGTCGCCTGATCATCCGATGTAGACGTCCAACAAGGACCAGGCCAGCGCGGTCGGCTCGTGACACGCCTGCCGCCCGGACCGCGTCGTCGCCACCAGTCCGGCTTGCCGCAACGCGGTCAGCTGCTCCGACGCGGTCGACGGCGCGACGCCCAGCTCCGCGGCCAGTTCACTCGTCCCGAGCGGTCGCACGGCCAGCAGCCGGAGGATGCGCGCCCGCGACTCGCCCACCGGCCCGGCGAGCCGGCCGTCCGCCGCCCGATCGTCACGCCAGAACCCGAGGGCGGTCCGGGCCGGATAGAACAGCATCGGCTGCTGCCGGTCGTTGAGCTGCCGATGCACGGCGTCGGTGAGGAACATGCTCGGCACCAGCACGAGGCCACGACCGGCGAGCCGGTGATCGGGCGCGGGCGGACCGGCGTACTCGAGGAAGGGGTGGGACCAGCGCACCAGCCCCGGGGCCAGCCCGGCCAGCATCGCCTCGACGCCGTGCCGGGCCGCCGTCCGCGCCCGCTCGGCCACGTCCGCGGCGAGCTGCGCGTGCACGCGGTCCGGCTCGGCGAGCAGGTCGTCCACCACTCGCGAAGGGGTACGCAGAACGGAGCGGAACGCCAGCGTGTCGTCCTCGACCGGGAGCCCGGGGTCGGCCAGGGCGGCCGCCAGTTCGTCGTCGAAGGTGAGCTGACCGCCCGACACGCTCCTTTCGTCGGTTCTCGCTGCCGGAGGGGGAACGGAATCTTGACCTCGGCGGGTCGCGTGCCATCATGAGGAATCGTCACGACCACCCCCGCCCCACCGGAGGCGGCCCCCGCCCGGACCGCGCGCCTGCTCCTCATCGAGGATGACGACGGCGTCGCGCGGCTGATCGCGCGTGCCCTGAACCGGGACGGGCACGTCGTCGAGCGGGCCGTCACCGGCGAGGAGGGCCTCCGGTACGCCACCGGCGAGGACTTCGACCTGGTCCTGCTGGACCTGATGCTCCCTGGGCTGCACGGGTCGGCGGTGCTGGCGGAGCTGATGCGGCAGCGCCCGCATCAGCGGGTCATCGTGTTGTCGGCGGTGCCCGAGGTCGGCACCCGGGTCGCCTGCCTGGAGGCGGGGGCGGCCGATTTCGTCGGCAAGCCGTTCGCGCTGGCGGAGCTGCTCGCCCGGGTACGCGCCCGGCTGCGGGACCGGGCGCCGGGGCCGGCCGCCGACTCGGTGGTCATCGGCCCGATCTGCCTGGATCTGGCGCTGCACCGGGTGGCGGTGGACGGGCGCTGGACGGCGCTGAGCTATCGCGAGTTCCTGCTGCTGCGGCATCTGATGGAGGCCGACGGCCGGGCTTGCGACCGGTCGGAGTTGCTGCACGCCGTCTGGGGCATGACCTTCGACCCCGGCAGCAACGTCGTCGACGTGACCGTCCGCCGGTTGCGCGCCAAGCTGGACCACCCCGACCGGATCGAGACCGTACGCCATGTCGGCTATCGCTTCGCCACTCCGTAACAAGCCGTCCGCGGACAAGCCGTCCAAGAACAAGCTGCCCAAGAACAAGCTGCCCGAGTCGTTCCGGCTGGGCTGGCCGCTGCGGTTCGTCTGGCTCGTCGGCGCGGCCGTCTGCGCCACCGCGATGTGGCTGCTCCCGGGCACCGCGACGATTCCGTTCCACCTGATGTGGATCGGGCTGTCGCTGCTCTACGGCTTCACCCGGTGGCGCCCGGTCGAGCTCGCCGTCATGGTGGGCGTGACCGCCGCCGCGACCGGCGCGATCCTCGTCAGCCATGCGGCGGGCGGCCGGATCGAGTGGCTGGAGACGCTCGAGGTCCCGCTCAGCGTCGCCTTGATCGCCGTGACCGCCGCCCTGGTCCGCCGCCGCCATCTGGCGTTGCTGGCGCTGGCCGACGCCGCCGACCGGGATCGTCAGGTCGCCGAGGCCCGGCAGCACCTGATGCGGCAGGTCGCCCACGAGCTGCGTACGCCGATCACGGTGGCGCGGGGTTTCACCGAGCTGATCGCCGACCGGCACGCCGATCCGGAGACCCGCGAGGACTCCGACACCGTGCTGGCCGAGCTGGACAAACTCGCCCGGATCACGCAGCGGCTGGTGACGCTGATCGACGCCGACGGCGCGTACGTCCCGGAGGCGCTGGACCTCCCGGCTGAGGTGACCCGGATCGTCCGGCGCTGGACGCCGGCCGCCGACCGGGAGTGGTCCTGGGCGTGCTCCGCCGGCACGGTGGTCGCCAACCGCGACCGGTTGGAGGCGGTGCTGGACTGCCTGCTGGACAACGCGGTCAAGTTCACCGGCCCCGGCGACCGCATCGCCGTCCGGGGCGAGGCCGACGAGGTGGCGTGGACGATCACGGTCACCGACAGCGGTCCCGGGCCGACGCCGGGCGGACCGGGCACGGGCACGAGTCTGGGGCTGGTGATGGCCCGGACCGTCGTGGCGGGCTGGGGCGGCGACGTACGCCTGACGCACGAGCCCCCGACGGGGACGACGGTCACGCTGCGGGTGCCCGCCACCCCGCCGGGCAGCAGATGACAGTCCTGTCACGCGGCTGATCTTCGGTGGTCGCCGCTTCTAGGCTGGGACTCGCGTCGGTGCGGGTAGGTGCGCTGGACGCGGTCGGTCCGTCTGTCCTCCCCGACAGGCTCCATCGAGCGCCCGCTTCTGCTGCAAACAGGCGGGTCGCGGACCCAGTGACCGGGGCGCGGGACAAACCGGCATCGTCGGCGCCCCGGTCACCCTCCTTCGCGAATCGCCCGCGTCAGCGATGATGAGCACGTGTCGCGCAGAGCTCCGGCGGTGGTGGCGATCGTCCTTGCGGTGCTGGGCGTCGTCGGGGTGGCCGCACGGCTCGACGCCCCCGGCGACGGCACAGTGGTGCCGCTCGGCTGGTCCGCCTTGCGCCCGGACGGTGTCGTCGTGGAGGTCCCCGACCCGGCCGGGACCGTCCTGCGTACGGGGGATCTGGTCGTCGGGATCGACGGGCGTGCACTGAACCAGGGACTCGGCACGGTCGAACGCCCCGCTCTCGGCACCGCACTCCCCTACGACGTCGCCGGGCGGACCGAGCAGGTCACGGTCACCCGGCCGCAGATCGGGCCGCTGGCCGAGCAGGCCTGGGGCAATCTCGTCTTCGTCCTGGCGCTGGCGGCGCTGGCCGTCGCCCTCTACGTACGCCGTCCCGAGGAGCGCTCGACCGGGCCGTTGCTGGTGCTCGCGGCCGGGCTGCTCGGCAGCACCGCCGTCGTGGTCGCCGGGCTGCCGGTGCTGTCGCTGGCGCTGGGCGGGCCGCAGTTCTGGCTGTTCCACCTCAACGCCGTCGGGGCGTACTCGATCGCCTGGGGCGCGTTGCTCGCCTTCTCGCTGACCTTCACCCGGGATCATCCCTGGGGTTCCCGTCGCGCGGTCGGGCTCGCCTACGCCGTGCCCCCGGCCGTGATGCTGGCGCTCAGCCTGGTCGCCGGACTGGCCGAGGACAATCCGTTGCGCGCCCTGGCCTGGATCCACACCGGAGAGACCACGGTGGCCGGGCTCTCGCTGGTCGCGGCGGTGATCTCCTGGGTCGTGTGCTACCGCCGCACGAGCGCCCCGATGCGCGGCCGGCTGCGCTGGCTCGGCGGCGGCGGCGTGCTCACAGCCGTGCTGGGCATCGTCGGCTGGCACCTGCCGCAGGTGGTCACCGGGCATCCAGCCCTGCCCTGGGGCGCGTTAGGACTGTCCGGCCTGCCGTTCGTCGCCGGGATCGGCGTGGCGTTACGGCGGCATCGACTGTTCGACATCGAACGGCTGGCGAACCGATCGCTCGTCTACGCCTCGACCGTGGCCGTCCTGGTCGCCGGGTACGCGCTCGCCGTCGGCCTGCTCGCCAGCGTCCTGCGGCTGTCCGGCTCGGTGGCGGCGGCGCTGGCCGCGGCCGGGGCGGCACTGGCGTTGGCGCCGTTGCGGGCGGCCGCTCAGCGAGCCGTCGACAAGATGATGTACGGGGATCGGCATGATCCGGCCGGTGCCCTCGATCGTCTCGGCACGCGGCTCCAGGCGGTGCTGCTCCCGGCCGACGTGCTGCCCGCGCTGGTGGAGACGGTGGCGCGGTCGCTGCGCGTTCCGTATGCCGCGATCGATCTGGCCGACGGCGCGGGCGGGTTCGCCGTCGCGGCCGAGCACGGCCCGGCGAAGGCGGCCGAGTCGATCCACACCGAACCGGTGCACTACCAGGGCCAGGCCGTCGGCCGGTTGCGCGTGTCGGCGCGGGGCCGCGACGATCCGCTCGACCCGGTCGACCTGTCGTTGCTCGGCTCGCTCGCGCAGCAGGCGGGACCGGCGGTGCAGGCCGTCCGGCTGCACGACGACCTGGTGCGGTCACGGGCCGAGGTCGTCGCGTCCAGAGAGGACGAACGGCGGCGGCTCCGGCGAGATCTCCACGACGGGCTCGGGCCGACCCTGGCGGCGATCGGGCTGAAAGCCGGGCTGGCGGCGCGCGGCGTACCGGAGGATTCGGCCGCGCATGCCGCGCTCACGGAGATCGCCACCGAGGCCACTGCCTCGCTGGGCGACGTGCGCCGCCTGGTCGAGGCGCTGCGCCCGCCCGCCTTGGACGAGCTGGGCCTGGTGGGCGCGGTCCGCTCGCGCGCCGCCACGCTCGCGGGCGAGGTCACGATCTCGGTGAGCGGCGACGGCGCGCCGGGTCCGCTGCCGGCCGCGGTCGAGACGGCGGCCTACCGCATCGCGGTGGAGGCCATGACCAATGTGGTACGCCATTCGGGCGCGACGAAGTGTGTGGTCGGGATAACGCTGCGACCGGAGTCCGTCGAGGTCACCGTGTCCGACGACGGCCGGGGCATCGATCCGGCGAAGGCGGCCGGAGTCGGCCTGCGGTCGATGCGTGAGCGCGCCGCCGAGGTCGGTGGCGAAGTCTCGATAGGCTCAGGCACCGGCGGCGCCGGTGGAACCGGTGGCGGCACCCGGGTGCACGCGCGCCTGCCGATCACGCCGTCTGACGGGAGGACCGGATGATCCGGGTGCTGGTCGCCGACGACCATCCGATGTTCGTGTCGGGGCTGAGCGCGCTGCTGGCCGCCGAGGAGGACCTCGCCGTCGTCGCCGTCTGCGCGACCGGCGCGGAGGCTCTGCGGGAGGCCGTCGCGCAGCAACCCGACGTCGCCGTGCTCGACGTGAACATGCCCGACGGCGACGGGCTCACCGTCACGGCGGCGCTGCGCTCGCAGGGGCTGGCGACCCGGGCACTGATCCTGACCATGTACGACGACGACGAGAACGTCCTGGCCGCACTGCGGGCGGGGGCGTACGGGTATGCGTTGAAGGGCTCCGGCCCGGAGGAGATCGTCTCGGCGGTCCGGGCGGTGGCTCGCGGCGAGGCGGTGTTCGGGGCGGGCATCGCGGCGAAGCTGCTCGGTCACTTCGCCAAGGCCGCCTCGACGTCGCCGTTTCCCCAGCTCACCGAGCGCGAGCACGAGGTGCTCGGGTTACTCGCCCGGGGCATGGACAACACCGCCATCGCCCGGCGGCTCGGGGTCAGCGGCAAGACGGTCCGCAACCACGTCTCGAACGTGATCACGAAACTGCACGTCGCCGACCGTTCCGGCGCCGTGATCAAGGCCCGGGAGGCGGGCCTCGGCGGCTAGCGCTCGGGCAGCGCAGATTCCCGGGTCGCCCGGGACATCGTCCCGTGACATCGGGACGGCGCCCGGCCGACGCTGACGGCATGAATTCGGGCTGGACCGGTGTCGCCGGATGCGTCGGGGCTTGGCTGGTGGTGGCCACGGCCGCCGTCGGCTACCGCCGTGTCGCCCGGCGCGGCGGCGTACGCCCGGCGGCCGTGGCGCTGACCCTGCTCGGGATCTCCGCCGCGGTCCTCACCGTCGCCACCGTGGCGCAGCTGGCCTACCCGGCCGCCGACCTCGGCGTGCCCTGGTACGCCGCGATCGTCTCCGGAGCCGTGGGACTCGGCCTCTACGCCGCGGCGGCGCTGTCCGATCCGAGGGGGAAGACCATGAGAACCGTCTACAAAGTCCTCGCGTACGCCGTCGCCGGGCTCGTCGTCGTCCAGGCGATGTCGATCGCGTGGATGGTGGCCGGCCTGGGGAGTTGGGTGGACGGCGGCGGCGTGTTCGACAAGTCCGTGATGGAAAGCGACGGGCCGCTGCCGTTCCCCGAGGTCGTCGGGATCATCGTGCACGGCATCAACGGCGGGATGCTCATCCCGCTCGTCGCCCTGCTGTTGCTGATCTCGTCGTTCTTCGCCAAAGTGCCCAAGGGCGTGTGGTTCGGGGCCGCCGTCCTGGTCCTCGTCGCGATCCAGGCGATGCTCGGGTACGCGCACCTGCCGATCGCCGGCATGATCCACGGTGGCAACGCGCTGTTGTTGTTCGCCACCGCGCTCTACACCGCTCGCCGGGTGGGCCGGGACACCGGGGCGGCCGACGTCCCGGCGACGAAGGACGCCGTCGCGTCATGAGGAAGGCCCGCCCGCTGATCGCCGTCGCCGCGACCCTGCTCGTGCTCGGCCCGGTGGGATGGTGGTGGCAGGACAGTCTGCTGCCCGATGCGTACTCCCTCATGAGCATGGGGCACGTGGAGCTGGGCGGCGCGGCGGGCGGCGACCACGCCGCACATGGCGCGAGGTCGATCACCGAGCTGGTCGCGGACCGGAACCGGCCCGCGGACGTGGCGGTGACGCTCACCGCGCGCCAGGACGGCGACCGGTACACGGTGAACGGCACGACGCCCGGTCCGGCGATCTTCGCCCGGGCCGGGCAGCTGGTCCAGGTACGCCTGGTGAACGCGGACGTGACCGGCGGGGTGACCCTGCACTGGCACGGCGTCGACGTGCCGAACGCCGAGGACGGCGTCGCGGGCGTCACCCAGGACGCGGTACGCCCCGGCGGCGAGCACGTGTACCGGTTCGTGGCGCCGGAGCCGGGGACGTTCTGGTACCACTCCCACCAGGTGTCGCACGAACAGGTGGCGCGTGGCCTGTTCGGAGCGCTCGTCGTGCTGCCCGCCCAGCCATCCGATGTAGACACGGTGGCGACGGCCCACCTCTACGGCGGCACGCACACGATCAACGGATCCCCCTCCGATCTGCGAGTGGCCGCCCACGCCGGGCAGACCGTCCGAGTGCGGGTGATCAACACGGACAACGGCCCGATGTCGGTGTGGGTGACCGGCGCGCCGTTCCGGATCGCCGCCGTCGACGGGACCGACCTGCACGAACCCGGCGACGTCCGGGACGTCTCCGTGCTGCTCACCGCGGGCGGCCGGGTCGACCTGCTCCTCACCATGCCGGCCACACCGGTACGCGTCCAGCTCGGCGGGCCGCTGTCGGTAGTCCTCGGCTCCGGCGACGTTCCACCGGCTCCGCAACCGAGGACGGCCGTCGATCTGCTCTCCTACGGCGCCCCAGCCGCGCTGGGCTTCGATCCGGACCGGCCGGACCGGACGTTCCGCTACGAGATCGGCCGCCGCCCGGGTTTCGTCGACGGCCGCCCCGGAATGTTCTGGACCGTCAACGGCCGGTTGTTCCCGGACGTCCCGATGTACGTCGTCCAGGAGGGCGACATCGTCCGGATGACGATCGTGAACCGCAGCGGCGAGGTGCATCCGATGCACCTGCACGGCCATCACGCGGTGGTGCTCAGCCGCGACGGCGTACGCGCGACCGGCAGCCCGTGGTGGATCGACTCGCTCAACGTCGGCGACGGGGAAACCTACGAGATCGCCTTCGTGGCCGACAATCCCGGCATCTGGGCCGACCACTGTCATAACCTGAAACATGCCGCTGACGGCCTGCTCGCGCACCTGATGTACGCGGGGTACACCACCCCGTACGTGCTCGGCCCGGCCAGCGGCAACGAACCGGAGTGAGGTGCCGGCGATGCGATGGTTCGCGATCATCAGCGGCGTGATCGGCCTCCTGGCCGACGTCCTCCTGGTGCTCTTCTACGTGGTGGCGCAGCCGTGGACCGACACGCCGCGCGACACCTGGCTGGGCTTCGCCAACGACTGCCTGGTCATCGTCCAGTACGCCGCGTTGCTACCGGTGGTGTTCCTGCTCAGCACCCGTCGCGTGTGGACGATCGTCGGCGCGGTCGCGGCCGCGACCGTTGTGGTGTTCCAGCTGCTGCTGGTGACCGGGGCGATGCCGTTCGACACCCAGGTCGGGTTCGTCTCCGCCGCCTCGATCGCGTCGATGCTGTGGGCCGGGTTCGCCGGGCTGCCCCTGGGCGGCGTCGTACGCACCCTGAGCCGGATCCTCCTCATCGGGCTCCCGGTGGCCCTGGCCGCCTTCCTCGCCGGCACCCTGGTGACGATAGTCACCGACGTGTCCTGGGCCTGGGTGGCCGGCGGCGCGGTCGGGGCGGCGCTCTGGTTCGTCTTCCCGACCTGGGCCCTCGTCCTGGGCCTGACCGCCGCCGCCCCCTCGCCTCATCCCGCGCCCTCCGCCCCCTCCGCACCGTCCTCGCCTCCGGCCCCTTCGGCGCTGTCCGGCCCGGCGGCCCCTTCGGCGCCCTCCGCACCTTCGGCGCCGTCCGGCCCGGCGGCCCCTTCGGCACGGGATCAGGGTTCTCGGTCGAATCTTGGCCCATGATTCGACCGAGATCCCTGATCCGGCGCTCCCCAGCCCAGCGCTCGCGCGGGCGGGAGCAGGCGGGCGGTTACTGTTGCCGGGTGACGGCGTGGCGCAGATATGTGGCGATCGGGGACAGCACCAGCGAGGGGCTCGACGATCCGGACGGCCGGGGCGGCTACCGGGGCTGGGCCGACCGGTTCGCTCAGCACGTCGCGGCGGCCCGGCCCGGCCTGGAGTACGCCAATCTCGCCGTCCGCGGGAAGCTGACCGCCGAGATCCAGGCCGAGCAGCTGCCTGTCGCCCTCGGCCTGCGGCCTGATCTCGCGACCGTCGTCGCCGGGGTGAACGACATGCTCCGGCCGCGCTTCGACGCCGACGACGTCACCGGCCGGATCGGCGAGATGCAGGCCGCCCTGATCGCCACCGGCGCGACCGTGCTCACGTTCACCATGCCCGATCCGGTCCGGGTCATGCCGATGGCGCGGCCGCTGCGCGGCCGGTTCGCGGCGTACAACGAGAAGCTGCGGCAGGTCAGCGCGCAGACCGGGGCGATCCTGCTCGATCTCGGCGCGCACGAGGTCGCCGGGGATCCCCGGCTTTGGAGCCTCGACCGGCTGCACGCCAACAGCGCCGGTCATGAGCGGATCGGGTACGCCCTGGCGTGGGCGGCCGGGCTCAGCGGGTTCGACGACACCTGGTCGGCGTCGCTGCCGCCCGAGCCCCTGCGTACGCGTCGTCAGCGGGCCGCCGCCGAAGTCGCCTGGATTCGCGGGCATCTGCTGCCCTGGGTCGTACGCCACGCGCGCGGCCAGTCCTCCGGCGACGGGATCACCGCCAAGCGTCCCCTGCCGTCGCCGGTCGAAGCCTGAGCCTCGGCTTCGGGCGTACGGCGTAGAGGAGGACGGTGAGCTGGCCGAGTGCCGCCACTCCCATCGCCACCCAGACGCCGGTGAGGCCGAACGCCGACGACAGCAGCCAGGCGAGGCCGAGCTGACCGGCCACGCCGCCGATGGTGACGCCGAACATCAGCGATCCCCGGCCCGCCCCCATGAGCAGCCCGCCGAGCGCCACCACGCCGGACAGCCCGACGAGGTACGGCCCGACGCAGCGCAGGAACGTGCTGCCGGCGGCGATGACCGCTGGATCGCCGGTGAACGCCCGCAGGATCCAGCCGGACCCGGCCGCGAAGACGACGGCGGCCACGACTCCGACGGACAACGCCACTCGTAGGGTGGCCCGCCGGATGTCGCCCTCGACGGCCTGCTTCTCGCCCGGGTCGCCGGAGCCGGCGGCCAGGCTCCGCGGCGTGTGAATCGTCGCGGCGTTGCGAATGGCGTAGAACGCCATCGTCGCCACGTAGAGCGCCTTCATGCCGATGCCGTAGCCGGCGACCGCGACGACGCCGAACCGACCGACCACGGCGACCAGCCCCAACGCGCCGGTCATACGGACCAGGAAGTCACCGGAGATCGGCCCGCCCACTCGCAGGATCGCCCGGACGTCCGTGCGGACGGACTCGGTCACCGGTCCTCGGGTGAGCCGCCGCGCGAGGATCAAGCCGACCACGAACGCGACGAGCCGCCCGCCCGCTGTCGCGAGGGCCGCACCCGCGACGCCGAGCTTCGGGAACCCGGCCAGGCCGTAGATCAGCACCGGGTCCGCCACCAGCACCAGGCCGTTGGCCAGCAGTGCCAGGCGCATGGGCGTACGCGTGTCGCCGTGCCCGGCGAACAGCCCGTCGAGCATCCACTGGCCGTAGAAGACGATCACGGCGGGGAGCGAGATCGTCAGGTACGCCACAGCGAGCCGGATCGCGCCGGGGTGGTCCAGGAACAGCCGGGCGATCGGCGTACGCAGCAGGAATCCGGCGCCCGCCACGATCGGTGTGATGCCCGCGAACAGCAGCCAGCCCGCCCGGACGGCGCGGCGCGCACCGGCGGCGTCGCCGGAGCCGACCCGGCCGGACACCACGACGGTGAGCCCGCCGGAGACCGCGAGGATGACGCCGAGCAGCAGGTTTTCGATGTTGGTGGCGACGGCGACCGCGGCGGCGGCGCCCGCGCCGAGCCGCGCGACCCAGGCGACGTCGATGATGCCGGTCACCACCCCGGACATGAGGCCGGCGTAGTTGGGGCCGGCGAGGCGCAGCAGCGCCCGGCGATGGGTGGTCATGAGGGGTTCTCGCTCCTTCGGCTGTGCATTCGATCAGTACCTCGATTCGAGGTACCTCGGAACGATATACGATCGGGGCGTGCTGACGCTAGCGATCTTGGGCTTCCTCTACGAGCAGCCCTTGCACGGCTACGAGCTGAAGGACCGGATCCAGAGCCTGACCGGGCACGTGAAGGCGGTCAGCGACGGCGCGCTCTATCCGGCGCTGACCCGGCTGGAGACGGCCGGCCTGCTCACCAAGCACACCGGACCGGGCGCGGCCGGAGCGCCGCGGCAGACGCTCTCGCTGACCGAGGCCGGGCGGGCCGAACTGTTGCGGCGACTGCGCGAGCCCACCCAGTCCGAGATCAGCGACCGGAACAAGTACTTCACGCTGCTGGCGTTCCTGCGGCACCTGCCGGACAAGGCCGAGCGCGACGCGGTGCTCCAACGTCGGCTCGATTTCCTCGACGCGCCCGCGCGCTTCTTCTCCGCCGACGGCAAGACGATGCGGTCGAGCGACCTCGTCGACCCCTACCGGCGCGGGATGATCGAGATCGCGAAGGCGACCCGCGACGCCGAACGGGCGTGGCTGCGCGCCGAACTCGGATCTTGAGGCTTCTCCCAGCTCGCCTGGGTAAGGTGACCCTTACTCAGCACTCGGAGGTTTCCCGCATGCCCACTTCGATCGCCAACGTCGCGACCGACGCCGCTCCCCGGTACGCCAAGCAGCTCGCCGCCCACCTGGGCCGCCGATCGGCGGTGGAGGAGCTGGCCGACGGCGGCTACCGGCTGACCCTGACGGCCGGGGAAGGCGTACTCGAGCCGCAGGCCGACAAGCTCGTCATGCGGGCGACCGCACCCGACGACGAGAGCCTGGCCGTGGTGCAGGACGTGCTCGGCCGCCACTTGGAGCGGTTCGGCCAGCGACGCGAACTGGTCGTCACCTGGGAGTCCGCCGGTTGATCGTCCGCCGGCCGATCGTTTCGGCGACTGGCCCGGCGGAAGCGGACGCCGGTGCGTGACGTCCGCCTCTCCTCCATCGTCCTCTCGCCCGCCGCGACCCGGGCTCGGATGATCGGCGGATGCCGGGTGTCCGATTCCCGCAGCTGTCCGGAACGGCGCCGCGGCCGGCGGTCAGCGGCCAAGCCAGGTGGCAACGCAGGCTTCGTTGCCCTCGGGGTCGGCCACCACCCACCACTTCGGCGCGTAGGCGTCCGTCACGAGCCGGCCTCCGGCCGCCAGGGCGGCGGCGATCCGGGCACCGGCCTCGTCGTGGGGCACCGCGACATCCAGGTGCACACGGTTGCGCTGCGGGCGCCGCGCGTCCATCCGCTGGAACTCGATCCCAGGTCCCCGGCCGTGCGGGTCGAACAAATAGTCGTCGCCGAGCTGTGCGTACGCCAGCACCGCACGCCAGAACGGAAGCACCTCCGCGACGGCGAGCGCGTCGATCGTGACGTTGAGGACCTGCACGGCCGCCGGTTCCGCGACCAGTCCCAGTTCCCGGGCGGCCGCGGAGACCGCGCCGGCCGTTGCGGCGTCCCGACTCCGCAGGCTCACCGTCACGCCGTCCGGCCGCAGATCGATCTTCGCATACTCGCCGTCCGGAATGATCTCGCCGACCGCCTGAGCGAAAGCGATGCCTCGCGCCAGCGAACCGGTCCGGAAGTACGCGGACACCACGTGATACAGGGCGCGCCAGTCCTCGACGCCGTCCGCCGCGTGGAACTGCGCCGCTGTCGCTCGCTTCGCCATCGGCCCATCGTATGGGCGCGCCCGCTTACGATGGGCGCGTGTCGATCGGCGGAACGAGTGGCTACACCGGACTCGCAGCCCTGCCCACGTTGGTTGCGCAGGCGATCCGGCTCGGCACCCGGCTCGGATTCGACAAGTCGTGCCGCCCCGAGCAGGGCCGCCTGCTGCACGCGCTGGCCGCTGGGGCGGCCGAGAGCATCGGCGAGACCGGCACCGGCTGCGGCGTCGGCCTCGCCTGGCTGGTGAGCGGCCGCCGGGACGGCGTACGCGTCGTCTCCGTCGAACGGGACACTCGCCTGGTCGAGCACGTGCGGCGGCTGTTCGCGGGCGTACCGGACGTCGAGATCGTCCACGGCGACTGGACCGCGGCGTACGCCCACGGCCCGTTCGACCTGCTCGTCCTCGACGGCGGCGGCAACGCCAAGGGCAGCGGCACAGCCGACCCCACGCGGCTGGTCCGGCCGGGCGGCGTACTCGTCGTCGACGACTTCACCCCGGCGACCGAGTGGCCGCCGACGCACGCCGGGCAGCCGGACGAGGCCCGCCTGCATTGGCTGCGGCACCCGGAGCTGGCCGCGATCGAGGTACGCCTCGCCCCCGACCTGGCGAGCGTCGTCGCCACCCGCCGTCGCTGACCGTTCGCGGATCTCCGCGCTTCTCCGGTGCACCGCGGGAACGAGGATCGACGTCGATCCGTCTCACGAGACATGAACGGGGATTCCGAACGCGACGGCACGATCACCATCATGGCCTCGATCGCCACCGTCGTCGCCGCCTTCTGCCTGCTCGGACCACTTGTCGCGGGGACCTCGATCGCCGGCGAGCACCAGCGCCCCAGTCCCGAGGGGTACGCCCCGATGATGAACGGCTTCTTCCTCGGCGCCTCCGTGGCGGTCGCAGCCACGGCGGCTTCCGTCGCCGCCGCGCTCTGGTCGTGGCGATACCGCAGCGTGTGGTGGGGCGTAGGAGCCGCGCTTCTCCTCATCGGCGGGTGCGCCGGCGGGCTGACCTTGGCGGGAGTCCGCTAGGCGGTGTTCGACTCGGCGGCGCCGAAGGCGCGCTAGGAGGTCGCTTTGCGCGCCCGATAGCGGGCGGTCTTGACGCGGTTGCCGCACGACGACATCGAGCACCAGCGCCCGGCCCCGTTGCGGGAGTCGTCGTAGAACACCCAGCGGCATTCCGGGGCGGCGCAGGCGCGCAACCGTCGCCAGGAGCCGTCTGCGTCGGCGCGTACGGCGATAGCGACGAGCCGTGAGAGCGCGCCCGTCACACCGGAAGCTGCTGACTCCAGCCGTATCCGGCCGCCCGGGTCCACCGAGGCGTGCAGCGGGTACGCGGCGAGCACCGTGTTCGTCCACCGCAGAGCGTCGTCCGGGACGCCGTCGGGAGTGACCGCCGCACGCAGCGCCGACCGCAGGTCGACTGCCCGGACGAGGTCGGCCGATGCCGGCCGGGCCGATGCCGGGAGCAGATCGTGCTCGGTGAGCCACCGGCCGAGGGCGGCCGCTGTCGGCAGTTCGTCGCCGCCGGTGAAGTCGACTCCCCGGCGGCGGAAAGCTCGCTGGTCCAGTGTGTTGAGGAAGTCCATGAGCAGGACGAGGTCGGCGGGCGTCTCCACGACACCAACTATAGCCGACACCAGTGTTACCATTAGACGGTGTTGACGATCGAACCCTTCGAGATCGCCGTCGACCGGCGAATCCTGGACGACCTGCGCGACCGCATCGCGCGTACGCGATGGCCGGCCGAGCCGCCCGAGCCGGGCTGGGACGCCGGCACGGAACCGGCGTACCTGCGCCGGTTGCTCGGCGCGTGGCAGGACTTCGACTGGCCCGCCTTCGAGCGACGGCTCAACGACCTTCCCCACTATCGGGCCCGGCTCGACGACCAGTGGATCCACTTCGTCCACGTACGCAGTCCACATGCGACAGGAAATCCGATGCCCATCGTGCTGACGCACGGCTGGCCCGGCAGTTTCCTCGAATACCTCGACCTCATCCCGCTGCTCAGCGATCCGGAGGACCCGGCCGACGCGTTCGACGTCGTCGTGCCGTCGTTGCCCGGCTTCGGGTTCTCCGACCGCCCCACCCGGCCCGGCGTGATCAACGCGGTGGTGGCCGATCAGTGGCAGCGGCTCATGACGGCGGGGCTCGGCTACGACCGGTTCGGGGCGCACGGCAGCGACATCGGGGCCGGGGTGACCGCCCAGCTGGGCCTGCGCCACCCCGCCCACCTCGTCGGCATCCACCTCAGCGCGACCGCGATGCCCCGGCCGCCGGAGCCGTGGACCGACGCGGAACGGGCGTACTTCGCCGCCATGGATCAGTGGCAGGCCGCCGAGGGCGCGTACGCCCACCAGCATTCGACGAAGCCGCAGACGCTCAGCTACGGGCTCACCGACTCCCCCGCCGGGCTGGCCGGATGGATCGCCGAGAAGTACCGCGACTGGTCGGACAGCCACGGCGACGCCGACGGCCGTGTGGGGCTGGACCGGCTTCTCGCCACCCTGACCGTCTACTGGGCCACCGGCACGATCGGCTCCTCGACGCGCATGTACTACGAGCATCGGCGGCACGGCGTACCGCTCGACGCGAGCCGGCCCGTCCGGGTCCCGGCCGGATTCGCGTCGTTCCCGCACGAGTTCCAGCCGGTCCCCAATCCGCCCCGGGACCTGGCCGAGCGGTTCTATCAGGTCGAACGCTGGCGCGAACTGCCTCGGGGCGGCCACTTCCCCGCCATCGAGGAACCGCGGCTGCTGGCCGGGGAGATCCGGGCATTCTTCGGCCCGCTGCGATCCTGACGACCCGGCGGTCTTCCCTTTAGTTTAGTCGTCAGCCAAACTATGCCGCATGACCCTCACGAGAAGACACCTGTTGACGGCGGCCGGCGTCGCGGCGTCGGCCGCGTTGATCCCCGGCGTGGCGAACGCCGCCGGCACCCGGCCCGGCCGCCCGAGCCCGCAGTCCGTGGTGGACGCCATGCAACCGGGCTGGAACCTCGGCAACACCTTCGACTCGACCGGCGCCGACGAGACGTCGTGGGGCAATCCCCGCGTCACCCGCGAGCTGATCCGCGCGGTGAAGGGAAATGGGTTCAACAGCATCCGGATCCCGGTGACCTGGGTGCAGCACCTCGACGCGGCGAACGTGGTCGACCCGGCGTACTTGGCGCGAGTTCAGGAGGTCGTCGGCTGGGCGCTGGCCGAAGGGCTCTACGTCCTCATCAACGTGCACCACGACTCGTGGCAGTGGGTCATGACCATGCCCACCGATCACGACGCCGTGCTCGCCCGGTTCACCGCGATCTGGACCCAGGTCGCGCAGGCCTTCCGCGACGCGTCACCGCGGCTGCTCTTCGAGAGCGTCAACGAGCCGTTCTTCAACGGCAGCTCCGGCGACGCGCAGAACGCTCAGCTCATGGCCGAGCTCAACACCAGGTTCCACCAGGTCGTACGCGCGTCGGGCGGACCGAACGCGACCCGGCTGCTGGTGCTGCCCACGTTGCACACCTCGCCGGATCAGCCGCGGGTGGACGAGCTGACCGCGACGCTGGCCGCGCTGAACGACCCCAACCTGGTGGCGACCGTCCACTTCTACGGGTTCTGGCCGTTCAGCGTGAACATCGCCGGGTTCACCCGGTTCGACGCGACGGTCCAGCAGGATCTGACCGACATCTTCGACCGGGTGCACGACGCCTACGTGGCCAAGGGGATCCCGGTCATCATCGGCGAGTACGGCCTGCTCGGCTTCGACCGGAGCCTGAACGTCATCGAGCAGGGCGAGAAGCTGAAGTTCTTCGAGTTCCTCGGGTACTACGCCCGGCAGCAGCGGATCACCACGATGTGGTGGGACAACGGCCAGCATCTCAACCGGACGACGTTCCAGTGGAGCGACCCGGAGCTGATCGCGCAGATCAAGTCCAGCTGGTGCGTACGCTCGGCGACGGCCGCGACCGATCTCGTCTTCGTCGGCAAGTCCGCCCCGGTGGCGGATCAGACGGTGACGCTGAACCTCAACGGCGCGAAGCTCACCGGGATCTTCGACGGCGGCAAGCGGCTCGCACCCGGCCGGGATTACGTCTTGTCCGGCGAGCAGCTCACCTTCCCCGCCGCGACGCTGGCCCGGCTCGCCGGCGACCGCGCGTACGGGGTGAACGCGGTGCTGTCGGCCCGCTTCGACCGCGGTGTGCCGTGGAAGTTCCGGCTGATCACGAACGACCTCCCGGTGCTGCAGGACGCCACCGGCACGACGAGCGCGTTCAAGCTGCCCGCGGCGTTCAACGGTGATCTGCTGGCGACCATGGAGGCCAAGTACGCCGACGGATCGTTCGCCGGCCCGCAGAACTGGACGTCCTACAAGGAGTTCGCGATCACCTTCTCGCCCGACTACGCGGCGGGCACGATCGCTCTGACCGAGGCCTTCTTCACTGAGGTGACCGACGGCGCCCCGGTGACCCTCACCTTCCACTTCTGGAGCGGCGCGACTGTGCAGTACACAGTGGTGCGTTCCGGCGGCGTGGTGACCGGCACCGCCTGATCGCGACAAGCGGGGCGGTCCTCGATCGCCCCGCTCGGCTCAGCGTGCCAGGTGCTGCGCGGCGATCTGCGCGGCGACGCCGTCGAGCAACCGCCGCAGTCCGCGCTCGAACCGCTCGTCCGGCGAGTACGCCCGGCCGAGGCCGGCCAGGGCCGCCCAGCGGTCACCCGTCCCGAGCAGCTCGGCGACGTGCGGATAGTCGCCCGAGGACACCAGTGCGTCGAGGTATTCGGCGACCTGCGGCCCGGCCTCCTCGGGCACCGAGTCGAGGCCCGGCTCCAGATCGGTCTTGAGCACGAAACCCGCCACATATTCGTCCAACGCGGAGATGACGTCCATCCGGTCGCCCGGCGGCAGTCCGGTCGAGGCGACCGCGGCGAGCGACTGCTCGAAGTGCAGCAGCGCGTGCGGCCCGCCCGCTGCGGCCCCGCCTCCGGCGGCGTCACCGGCCGCCTCGGCGAGCCCGGTGAGCGCCCACGGATGACGCCGGAACATCGCCCTCGTGCGGCTCGCCAAGGCGGTGAGCGCGGCCCGCCAGTCGCCCGTCGGCAGCTCGCCGGCCGGAACCAGCTGCTCGGCCATGATCGCGTCGAGCATGAGCGCCTTCAGCTCGGCCTTCGAGCGTACGTAGTGGTAGAGGGTCATCGTGCCGGCGCCCAGTTCGGCCGCGATCCGGCGCATCGTCGCGGCCTCGAAGCCCTCCGCGTCGGCGATGGCGAGCGCCGTGGCGGCGATCTGCTCACGTGTCACCTTCGGCCGCCGCGATCCGCGGGACCAGAGCAGCTGAGGCGTCTCCGGAGCCATTCGCACAGCGTACCGGCCGGGTCTTGCCCAGCCCTTTCGTACAGAGTACGGTCTTACCGTACACAGTACGAAGGAGAGCGATCGTGATCGAAGTGTCCGGCCTCACCAAACGTTACGGCGACACCGTCGCGCTCGACGGATTCGACCTCGTCACGCCGGCGGGATCGGTCTGCGGCCTGCTCGGGCCGAACGGCGCGGGGAAGACGACCGCCGTCCGGATCCTGGCCACCCTGCTGCGTCCCGACGCCGGTTCCGCCCGGGTCGGCGGGTTCGACGTCGTCGGGCAACCGGACCGCGTACGGGAGCTGATCGGGCTGACCGGCCAGTTCGCCGCCGTGGACGACGCCCTCACCGGAGCCGAGAACCTCCGGCTGATCGCCCGGCTGCTGGAACTGCCGCGACAGCGCGCCCGCGGACGGGTGGCCGAGGTGCTCGACCGGTTCGGGCTGTCCGACGCGGCCGGGCGGCCGGTCCGGACCTACTCCGGTGGCATGCGCCGACGGCTCGACGTGGCCGCGAGCCTGCTCGGCACGCCACGGGTGCTGTTCCTCGACGAGCCCACCACCGGCCTCGATCCCCGAGCCCGGGCCGACGTCTGGGATCTCGTCCGCGGCCTCGTCGCCGACGGCACGACCGTGCTGCTGACGACGCAGTATCTGGAGGAGGCCGACCGGCTCGCCGACACGGTGTGCGTGGTGGATCACGGGCGCGTCGTGCGGACGGGCACTCCGGCGCAGCTCAAGACGCAGGTCGCCGGGCAGACGCTGACCGTGCGCCCGGCCGAGGCGGCGCGCGTACCAGATGTCGTCGCCCTTCTCGGCGACGCGACCGTGACCTCCGACGGGCTGGTGTCGGCTCCGGTGAGCGCGGGAGCGGACGCGACCGTGGTGCTCGCGGACGCCGCCGCCGGCCTCCACCGGGCCGGCATCGCCGTCGACGAGATCGGCGTGCGGCTGGCCAGCCTCGACGAGGTCTTCCTCGCCTTGACCGACAAGGAGTCCGTCGCATGACCCCCGCCCGCACACTTCGCCACGGCGCCGCGCTGGCCTGGCGCAACCTGGTCAAGTTCCGCCACACGCCGGATCAGCTGCTCGACATCACCCTGATGCCGATCACGTTCGTGCTCATGTTCGTCTTCCTCTTCGGCAACGCCGTCTCCGGCGACTGGCACAGCTACCTGCAGTTCGTCATCCCCGGCATCGCCGTGCAGGCGTTGATGTTCGCCACCCTGGGCAGTGCGATCTCGCTGAACACCGACCTCCGCACCGGCGTCTACGACCGGCTCCGCAGCCTGCCGATCGCCCGCTCGGCCCCGCTGATCGGGCACATCCTCGGCGACACCGTGAAGTACGCCCTCGCGGTGCTCCTCGTCTTCGGCGTCGGCGCGGCACTCGGCTTCCGCGTACACAATGGACTGCCGGCGGTCGGCGCGGCCGGATTACTCATGCTGGTGTTCGCGCTCGCGGTCTGCTGGATCGCGACGTTGATCGGCGTGGTCGCGCGGGCGGCCGAGACGGTGCAGGCGCTCAGCCTGGTGCTGATCTTCCCGCTCACCTTCGGCAGCAACGTCTTCGTCCCCACCGGTAAGCTGCCCGGCTGGCTGCAGGCCTGGGTGAAGGTCAACCCGGTGACGCAGGTGTCGGACGCCCTGCGGGCGTTGCTGCTCGGTACGCCGGCCGGCCCCGCCGTCACCCGGTCGCTGCTCTGGAGCGCGGTGATCATGGCCGTCTTCGCTCCGGCGGCGATCACGGCTTACCGGCGAGCGTCTCGCTGAGATAGCGATCCACCAGCGCCAGCCCGTCCTCGTACGCGACCGCGCCCGCCAGCACGTGCAGCCGCAACCCGTCGATGAGCGCGAGGAAGCGGCGTACGGAGTCGGGGGCGGGCTTGCCGGTCGGCGGCTCCCCCACGCCCGGCGCCGCACCGGTCAGAATGCGGCCGACGACGTCCAGCAGACCTATGTGGGCCGGACGCAGGGCTTCGGCGATCGCCGGTTCGTCGGCGGCCCGCCCGATGAAAGCCAATGCCACCTTGGCGTTCGCCCGGCTCTCCTCGTCGTGCGGCAGGTACGCCGCCGCCACCGCGTGCAGCACGACGGCCGGATCGGACACGTCGGCCCCGGCGAGCCGGGTCTGCACCGCCCGGGTGAAGCGCTGGTGCACGGTGAACGACAGCCAGTGGCGCATCGCGTACTGGAGCATCTCGTCCTTGGACGCGAAGTAGTGCTGCACAGCGCCCATCGAAACGCCGGCTTCGGCGGCCACCTCGCGCAGCGAGACCGCCTCCAGCCCACGCTCGCCCACTATCCGCAGCAGCGCCTCGACGATGTGTGACCTTCGTTGCTCGTGGTCGACCTTCTTCGGCATCGCGGCCCAGTATACAATGCGAGTGCATTGTAAAAACGCCGGGAGGGCCGAGATGACGGTCGAATACACCACGAACGGGCCGACGAAGATCGCGTACGAGACCTTCGGCGACCCGTCCGGAGAGCCCCTGCTGCTGATCATGGGCCTGGACTTCCAGATGGTGTACTGGCCCGACGACTTCTGCCGGCTGCTCGTCGACCGCGGCTTCTTCGTGGCGCGCTTCGACAACCGGGACGCCGGACTCTCCGAGCACTTCACCTCCGTCCAGCAGCGGCATCCGATCGCCGCCCTCTTCCGCCGCGACCGGACGCCCGCCTACACCGGCGAGGACATGGTCGGCGACGGGCTCGCCGTCATGGACGCCCTCGGCTGGAAGTCGGCGCACGTCGCCGGGGCCTCCCTCGGCAGCTTCCTCGCGATCGCCACCGCCCTCGGCCACGCCGACCGCGTACGCAGCCTGGCGCTGCTGCTGGCCACCCCGTCCGGCCTGCGGGCGTCGCTGCGCTTCATCCAGTTCGGTTTCATCGCCAAGATGGGCAAGATCAAGCATCCCGACACCGACGAGGGCGCGATCCAGACCCTGGTCGACATCTCGCGGGCGCAGTCTTCGCCCCGTAATCCGGTCGATCTGACCTGGGCGCGGGAGGTCGCCGAGATCGCCCACCGCCGGGCGCCCCGCGACCAGTCCGGTACGCAGCGCCAGCTGGCCGCCGTCCGCTCCTACCCAGGCCTCGCCGCGCGACGTCTCCTGGTGTCGGCGCCGACGATCATCGTCAACGGCGCGGACGATCCCCTGCTCCGCGGACCGGCCGCCGCGAAGGCGCTCGCGAAGGCCATCCCGGGGTCGACGGCGAAGATCGTGCCCGGCATGGGCCACGATCTGCCCGCCGCGCTCTGGTCCCAGCTCGCCGACGACATCGCCGCCAATGCGGGACTTCCCACGGATCAGTAGCGCTCGGCGAGGTGCTCGCGGCCGGCGGGCGGCTCGTACGCCTCCGGCCAGTAGTCGGTGACCTTCGTGATCGCCCCGTCGGTCCCGATCTCCAGCCAGACGCAGGCGTCCATCCGTTCGTCGCCGACCCGGACGTCGAGCCACAACGCGGCGTATCGACGGTCGGCCACGACTCTGCGCACGTCGAGGTGCCAGTCGCCCGGGTATTCGACGTTGAACCTCAGGAACTTCTCCCGGCCGTGCACGCGCTCGCGGGTCTGCGGCAGCTCGTAGACGACGTCCTCGGCGATCAACGCCTCCCAGCGGGGCCAGTCTCGCCGCTCCAGGCTCTCCACATAGTCCAGGGCGGTCCGGCGCGTCTCCTCGGTGGTGTCCACGCGACCATCCTCGCCCGCCGATCTGACATTTCGGTTGACATCCGCCCGGCGTGCCTCGAAGATCGCCCGCATGGTGTGAACCGCAGCCGTTTCTCCGTGACTTCGCCCGCCGCGCCGACTGAGCGCAACTCCACTCGCGGGCGTGGGCGTCGTGCGCCCACCACCGGCTGTTCGTTCGTTGCCCCACTGCCGCCGACCCTGAGCTGACCATGTCCGGCGTGGCCGGATCACGCTCCACTCAGGGCGGATCGAGGGAGTTCACACCGTGAGTACTATCGGGCTGGCCGCCCAGATCGAGGCGACCGCCACGATGCGTGACCGCATCGAGATGCTGAGGAAACTCCGGGCCGTCGGCCCGGGCCTGCTCACCGCGCTGGCCGGGCTGACCGTCCTGGCGGGCCTCGTTCCCGCGACCGCCGCGGTCGCCTTCGCCGCGCTGGTGTCCCGGTTGGACGCCGTCGTCTCCGGCGACGCCGCCGTGGCCGTCACCCCATTGCTCGTCTATCTCGTCGTCGTCCTCGCCGGGTACGCCCTCGGCGTGCTCCGCGAACCGTTGCGGTACCTCGCCCAGACCCGCATCGACGGCGAGCACCGGGCTCGGGTCGCCCGGCTCACCAGCACCAGCGTCACCGTCGGCGCGTTGGAGCGCCCCGAGGTGCAGGCGCTGATCTGGCAGACCCGGGCCGATCCGGAGAGCTTCATCGAAGGCACACCCGGTCCGGGCGTCCTCGTCCAGCTGGACCTGATCGGCCGGCTGCTGGCCATGGTCAGCGCGGGCGTAGTCCTCGCCGCGTACGCCTGGTGGCTGGTTCCGGTGCTCGTGGCGGCCGGGCTCCTCGCCGAGCGGCTGTATTCACGGGAGGCGAAGCGACGGCGGCTGGTCTGGCGGCGCTCGATCGCGCCCGGCATGCACGCCGACGTGTGGGCGAACGCGATCGTCTCCCCGGGCGAAGGCAAGGAGGTCCGGGTCTTCGGCCTGGGCGACTGGGCCGTCGGGCGGATCCAGCATCACCTGCGAGCGGCGTTCGATCCGATGTGGACACACGGGCGGCGTACGCTGGCCGGCCAGTGGCGACCCGCGCTGATCCTGACGGTTCCCCTGCTCGCGGCGTACGCCGGGGTGGCGCTGGCCGCCGTGCGCGGCGATGCCACGGTCGCCGTCGCGGCGGCGGTGTTCGCCGCGTCCACCGCCGTCTACCAGGCTCTCACCGAGAATCCGCACCTCACCGTCAACACCGTGCACTGCCTGCGGGCGTACGAGCAGCTGCGCGAGGAGCTGACCAGCCGGCCGACGCCGGAGCGGCCGATCGAGCCGGCGAAGCGGCCCGTCATCCGCTTCGAGAACGTCGGCTTCCAGTACGCCGGAGCCGCCCACCCCGTGCTCGACGGGCTGGATCTGGAGATCCGGCCGGGCGAACTGCTCGGCGTCGTCGGGCTCAACGGAGCCGGCAAGTCGACCCTGATCAAGCTGCTGGCCCGGCTGTACGAGCCGACCGCCGGGCGGATCACCGCCGACGGCACGGACGTCGCGGACCTGCCGCCGCAACTGTGGCGGCGTCGCCTGTCCATCGTCTTCCAGGACTTCGTCCGCTACCCCCTGACGGTCGCCGACAACGTCGCGCTCGGCAACGGAAGCGTGCCCCGGAACGAGGAGGCCATGGCGGCCGCCGCCCGCGACGCCGGGCTCGCCGACGTCCTCGACCGGCTGCCCCTGGGCTGGAACACTCCCCTGGCCCGCTCCCGCACCGGCGGAGTGGACCTGTCCGGCGGCCAATGGCAGCAAGTCGTGCTAGCCCGGGCCCTGTACGCCGTGCGCACCGGGGCGGAGGTGCTCGTGCTGGACGAGCCGACCGCGCATCTGGACGTGCGTACCGAGTTCGACGTGTTCGAACGGCTCGCGGCGCACAAGGGCGACGCCACCGTCGTCCTCATCTCCCACCGGCTGTCGACCGTACGCCAGGCCGACCGCATCGTGCTGCTCGGCGACGGCCGGATCACCGAGTCCGGCCACCACGACGACCTCATGACCCTCGGCGGCGCGTACGCCGAGATGTTCGCCCTGCAGGCCGAACGGTTCCAGCGGGGCTTCGACGACCGCCTCGAGGAAGGTGACGTGCGGTGAACCGGCGATACCTGGGACTGCTCGCCGACGTGCTGCGCCAGTCGTGGCGGCACTACCCCGGCGCCACGGCGGCGCTGCTGACGGTGAAAGCCGCCTCCGCCGGGACGACCCCGGCCCTGGCGTTGGCGCTGGGCGCGGCGATCGACGGGATCATCCGGGGCGACCGGACGGCCGCGGTGCTCGGTGCGACCGCCGCCGCGCTCGTCTTCGGCCTCACCGTGTACCTGAAGGATCTCAGCCGCAACCTCGACGCCATGCTGGTCGACCGGCTCGGCGCGCTGCATCTGCGCCGGGACGTCGAATCCCGGCTCGCCGGACTGCCGGGACTCGGGCATCTGGAACGCACCGACCTGCTCGACCGGGTCACGCTGCTACGCGGATTCGGCTGGCGCATGAGCGCGTCGCTCTGGACCGCCGTGATCGCCGTCTTCGTCGGCCTCCGGCTGATCCTCCTGCTCGTCGTGCTCGGCACGGCGGTCACCCCGTGGTTGCTGCCCCTCGTGGTGTTCGCGGCCGCGCCGATCTACTTCGAACGGCGGGGCCAGCGCACGACCTTCCAGGCCGAACTCGACACCGCCGAGGCGTACCGGCTCCAGCGGGAACTGTTCAACCTCGCCACCGGCCCGGCCGGGGGCAAGGAGCTGCGCGTGTGCGGCGTCGGCGACCAGCTCGCCGAGCGCCAGCGCGCGGCCTGGTCGGAGGCCCTGGGCGTACGCTATCGGGCACGAGTGAGGGCCGCGGCCGGGAACCTGGCGGGCTGGGCACTGTTCACCCTCGGCCTCGGGGCCGGCCTCGGCCTGGTCGTCTACCGGGCGGCGCACGGCGACGGAACCATCGGCGACCTCGTCCTGGCCGTCACGGTGGCCGCGACGTTGCGCGACGCGTTGCAGGACGCACTGTTCGGCGTCGCCGAGGCGATGGCCGGGCGTACGCTCGCCGACCCCTACCTCTGGCTACGGGACTACGCCACGACCGCCGGCCACCCCGGTACGCTCCCCGCCCCGGCCGAACTCCGCGACGGCATCGTCCTCGACCGGGTGTCGTTCACCTACCCGGGCGCGGACGAACCGGCCGTGGACGAGGTCAGCTGCCGGCTCCCGGCCGGTTCGGTGGTGGCCGTCGTCGGCGAGTACGGCTCAGGAAAGTCCACCCTGGTCAAACTGCTGACGAAGTTCTACCAGCCGGACGAGGGCCGGATCACGGTCGACGGAACAGACCTGGCCGACGTCGACACGGCCCGCTGGCGGGCTGGGACGAGCGCGGCGTTCCAGGATTTCGGCCGATTCCACGTACGCTTCCGCGACGCCATCGGACTCGGCGACCTCCCGCACCTGCACGACGACACCCGAGTCGCGGCCGCCGTCCACGCCGCCGACGCCGACGGATTCGCCCAGCGGCTGCCGGACGGGCTGGACACCCAGCTCGGCCGGGCGTACGCGGGCGTCGAACTGTCCGAAGGCCAATGGCAGAAAACCGCACTGGCCCGCGCCTCGATGCGGCCCGAACCGGTGCTGTTCGTCCTCGACGAGCCGACGGCCTCCCTCGACGCACCCAGCGAACACGCCATCTTCCAGCGCTACATGGACCGCGCCCGGCGGCTCGCCGAGCGTACGGGGGCGATCACGGTCGTCATCTCCCACCGGTTCTCCACCGTCGCCGGAGCGGACCAGATCCTGGTGCTCGACCGAGGCCGCCTCGTCGAGCAGGGCACCCACGCCGACCTGATGACCGCCGGCGGCCGGTACGCCGACCTCTACGGCATCCAGGCCGACGCGTACGCCCGAACCTGAGAGCCCGACGGGGCCGGACCGTCACATCGGCCCGGCCCCGTGCACCGGGAGGTCACTCTTGTGCGCCTTCACCACAGTCGCCATGACCACGGTCGCCACACCCAAGATGATCGCCGCCCACAGGAACGCGACGGTGTAGCCGTGCACCGCCGCCTCCGCCTGAGTCTGCTGCGGCCGCAACACCACACCGGCCGCGTGATCGGTCAGGTACGCCGTCACCGCCGACACGAACAACGTGTTCAGCAACGCCGTCCCGAGCGACGCACCCACCTGCTGCGTCGCGTTCAGCGTGGCACTGGCCGCCCCGGCGTCGTGCTCGGCCACCCCGATCAGCGCCAAGCTGGACAACGGCACGAAGATCGCGCCAAGGCCGAGACCGAGCAGGATCTGCGCCGGCAACACATGCGAGACATACGCGGTGTCGACGCCGATCTGCGTCAGCCACAACAGCGCCGCCGTCGCGAACACCCCACCGGTCACCATGAACACCTTCGGGCCGACCTTCGGCACAAGCTGGCTGGCCACCGCCGCCGCGACGAACACACCGGCGCTGACCGGCAACGCGGCCAGACCGGCCTTCATCGGCGAATACCCCAGC
>JABFYB010000723.1 GCA_013361475.1 Hamadaea sp. | reverse complement strand
GCCCGGTTCGTCCCCGGCCCGCGTGCCGCGGATCGGGATGACGCGGTCGCCTTCTGCGACGGAGTCGTCACGGAAACCCATCCTCTTCGTGAGGTGAAGGAGGTTGTCGTCCTCGGAGCCGGGGGCCGGCCGCTCCGGTCAGCTCTCGGGGCAGCTGTGGTACGTACTGACGAGCCAGCTGCCGCCGCGCCGCGTGAGCGCCCAGGTGGCCAGCTCCCATCGGCCGGACGGAGGGTCGGCCTCGCCCGGGAACGCGGTGGCGCTCCGGGTGACCACGACCGCGACGTCCTCGGTGAGGAAGCGCACACTCTGCGGCACGTGGACGCGCCGCGAGCCCTTCAGCGGCCCGGCGAAGGCCGCGCCCATGCTCGTCCGGATCTCGGCTCTGCCCCGCAGGTGGACGCCGGGAAGGATCACCGTGGCGTCCTCGGCGTATCGGTCGGCGAACGCGCCGCCGTCTCCGTCGCTCCACGCGCTCGACGTCTCGGCGAACAGGGCGAGCAAGGCACGCTGCTCGTCGTCCGACGGCGAGGCGTCATCCTGGGCTGCCTGCTCGTGACGATCGGAACTCATCTCATCCTCCGTAATCATGGGGTTTGTCGGGCAATCGCTCCGGTGACCGCTCGCTTCGGGCAACAGCCCGGCCTCAGAACACCAGGAGCGGTTTCCCGCCGCGGGCCGGCGCCTCGGCCAGGTCGAGTGCGTGCGCCGCCCGGTCGGCGGGGATCGGCCGCCCTTCGGGGAGGACCAGCACCGAGCTGCCGACCAGCGCGATCACTTCCCCCAGCACGCGGCGGATCTCCTGCGGCGGCGTGGTGGCGAACCAACGGGACAGGAAGAACCCGCGTACGGTCTTGCTGTCATAGATGACCGAGCGCGCGGACACGGGGATGGTCAGCCCGGCCGGGTCGCTCCGGCCGTGCGTGGACAGCGCCCCGTAGACGACGAGTTCCGCGCCGGGCGCCAGGGCGTGGAACACGTCGGCCCCGACCTGCCCGGCGACGCTGTCGATCGCCTTGGTGATCGGACGGTCGCCGGTGCGGCCGGCCAGCTGTTCCGGCAGGTCCTCGTCCTCGGTGCAGACGACCTCCGTACCGCCCGATTCCAGGATCCGCTCCACCGCCGCGCGGCGGCGCACGACGTTCAAGGTATGGAAGCCCAGGTGGCGTGACAGCGCGATGACGAGCTGCCCGACAGTGGAGCCCGCGGCGGTCTGAAGCAGCCATTGCCCGCGTCCGGGGTTCAGCTGGGTGACCAACAGCCATGCGGTCAGCGGGTTGATGATCAACTGTGCCGCCGAGGACGTGCTCAACGACTCCGGCACGCCCACGACCTGCGAGGCGTCGGCGACCACGAACTCCTGCCAGGTGCCCATCACGCCGACGGTCGTCACCCGCCGGCCGAGCCGCAGGTCGTCTCTGCCGTTCCCGGAACCGGGCCCGAGCGCGGCCACGGTGCCGACGCACTCCAGGCCGAGCACCGCGGGAAACGGCGGCGCGAAGCCGTACCGTCCGCGGATGATGTGCAGGTCGCTGGCGTGCACCGGCGCCGCCTCCACCCGTACGAGCACCTGTCCCGGCCCCGGTTCGGGCACCGGCACCCGCTCGACCGTGAGAACGTCGCCCGGCTCCCCGGCCTCCCGCGCGACCACCGCCCGCATCGTCTCCATCTAGCACCGCCTCCCGGCTTCACCCGGGTTCGCCCCGTTCCTCATGAGAATCATGGCTGCGACCGTAGTACCGTCTCATACAGGAAAACAAGTATTTACTACATCTTCTGTAGCCATGAGTTGGAGGAGCACGCCTGACCGCGCTCAGGAACGACCAGCGCGAACGGGGAGTGGCCGCCGTCGTGGCCCGAGCCGGCACCGGCGCGAACGAATCGGCACCCAGGTTTAGTATCGAAGTTGTACTAGAAAGTACTTTTAGATAACCTGCCGCAAGCTTCCTCGAACAGAAGGTAGGAGCGATGATTCTCATCACAGGAGCGAACGGGCGTCCCGGATCGGCCACCGTCCGAGAGTTCGCACGACACGGCACACCGGTCCGCGCACTCGTACGGACCCCGGACAAGGCGCACGACCTGCGGGCGCTGCCGGGCGTCGAGGTCGTCCACGGCGACATGCTCCGGCCCGAGACGCTGGAGCCCGCGCTCGCCGGGGTGGACCGCGTGCTGATGATCAGCGGCGCCGGCCCCGAGCTGCTGGAGACGCAGTGCACGTTCATCGACGCCGCTATCAAGGCCGGAGTCGGCCACCTCGTGAAGTTCTCCGGCAAGGACTCGATCGACGGGTTCGACAACGAGCGGTTCCGCTCCACCCGCAGCCACGAGCAGATCCTGCGCTACCTGCTCGCCTCCGGCCTGCCGTGGACGCTGCTGCGGCCGAGCCAGTTCATGCAGGTCTACTTCGAGGAGGTGCCGGACATCGCCGGTTCCGGGGAGCTTCGTCTACCGCTCGGCGACACGACGATGGCCCCGATCGACATCGAGGACATCGCCAAGGTCGCCTACGCCGTGCTCACCACGACCGGCCACGAAGGCAGGACCTATCCCATGACCGGTCCCGAGGCTCTCACCATGACCGACATCGCCGGCCACATCTCCGACGCCATCGGCAGGCCGGTCCGCTACCGCGACGTGTCCTCCGAGGACAAGCAGCGCGCCTGGATCGAGGCGGGATACCCGCTGCCGCGCGCCGGCGCGTTCAGGCAGCTGTTCGAAGAGCGCAGCAGGCTGGGCCGTTCTAGCGTCGACCTGACCACGCACGAGCGGTTCGGGATCGCACCGACCACCTTCGCCCAGTTCGCCCGCCGTAACGCCGACATCTTCCGCGGCACCGCCGACTACGCCGTCACCCCCGCCTGAGCAGGCCGGGGACAGCGATGAAGCAAGAGACGGAGCAGCGGACCGCCGGCGGGAAGATCTTCGTGCTCGTCCACGGCGGCGCGCACGGCGCCTGGGCCTTCGAGCGGCTTTCAGCACTCCTGGTCCAGGAGGGGCATCACGTCGTCGCGCGGGACCTGCCGGGACACGGGCTGAGTGCACGATCGCCTCGCTCGTACGCCGAAAGGCCGCTCGATCCGCGGGCGTTCGCGACCGAGCCTTCCCCGATCGCCCACCTGACCCTGCGGGACTACCGGGACCAGGTCACCGGCACCGTCCGGCGGCTCGCCGCGCGCCTGCCCCACCACCGGATCATCCTGCTCGGGCACAGCATGGCCGGGCTCGTACTCAACCAGGTGGGCGAGGCCGTCCCCGAACTCGTCGATCGGCTGGTCTACCTGTCCGCCTGGATGACGGCCGACGGTACGTCGTTCGGCGACTACATGGACGCGCCGGAGCTGTCCACCGGCCTGATCCCCTCCGTCCTCCTCGCCGATCCGGCGGTCACCGGCGCGCTGCGCATGGACTTCCGATCCGCCGACCCGGACTACCGCGCCCGCGTCAAGGCGACCTTCGCCGCCGACGTGGACGACCACGACTGGGACGCCGTCACCCATCTCCTCACCCCCGACACCCCCGCCGGCCCGCTCGCCGAGCCGGTGACCGTCACGCCGGGCCGGTGGGGCCGGATCCCCCGTACGTACATCATCTGCGCCGACGACCGGGCCCTTCCGCCGGCGGCCCAGTGGCGTTTCGTCAAGGAGGCCGACGCCCGCACCCCCGGCAACCCCACCGAGGTACGAACGATCCCCACCAGCCACTCCCCCTTCGTCTCACAACCGGAGCAGCTCGCAGAGATCCTGATGGAACTCTGAGCGCGGCACGTCGAGGCCCGGTTTCGAAGGGCGTTCCCCCGACCCACTCGATCAACATGAAAAGGACGACCGACGATGATCCTGGTAACCGGTACGACGGGCGAAAGCGGAGCAGCCGTCGTCAGAGAGTTCGTGCGCCGCGGCCTGCCCGTCCGCGCACTGGTACGAGACCGCTCGAAGGTGGACGCGGAAGTCCCGTCGAACGTCGAGGTCGTCGAGGGCGACCTGACGAAGCGGGAGACACTGGACGAAGCGCTCGCCGGTGTCGAGAAGGTGCTGCTGATCTCCACGGCCGTCCCAGGGCTGGTGCAGACGCAGTCCTCGTTCATCGACTCCGCCAAGGAGGCCGGGGTCCGTCACATCGTCAAGTTCTCCGGCATGGGCTGCTGGCCGGACGCCGAATTCCGGTTCGCCCGGATGCACGCCGAGATCGAGACCTACCTGGAGGGGTCAGGTCTGGCGTGGACGCATCTTCGGCCCAGCACGTTCATGAGCGACTACTTCCACGAGACACCGTCCATCAGCGCCGAGGGGATTCTGGCGCTGCCGATGCGGGAGGCGCGCATCGCACCGGTGGACACCGAGGACGTCGCCAAAATAGCGGTGTCGCTCCTGCACGGCGACGGTCACGAGGGCAAGCGGTACGAGATCACCGGCCCGGAGTCGCTGACGGCCGGCGAGGTGGCGGCGGCGATCTCGGCGGCGACCGGCAAGTCCGTACGTTATGTCGACATCGATCCCGGCGAGAAGAGCCGGGCGATGCTCGCCGCCGGGGTTCCCCCCTACTTCGTCGACGCCATGGACGAGTTGTTCAGCCAGCGTCGCAAGGGTCCTGACGAGTCCCGGGTGAACCTGAGCACGCACCGGATCTTCGACGTCGATCCGACCCCGTTCGCCGAGTTCGCCCGCCGTAACGCGGGCGTTTTCCGCGGCGAGGAGGCCCCTGCCAACGCGTCGACGTCCGGCTGGCGGGCCTAGTCACCACAGCCTGACTCCGTGACGCACGAGCCGGCGTCTCCAGTGAGGGCCGGCTCGTGCCCGGGTCCGATGGTGGCGCCGGTGTTGCGACCAGGCCGACGCGTAGCGCGGCTCAGCTTTCGAGACCGTACTTGACAAGGTTTCTGGGAGCGCTGACACTCTGCGGCAACACCACGAACGTGCATTGGCCCCGATCGTCACACCCACGGAAAGCGCTTCCCGCTCATTGCTGCCTTGATGTTTACGTAAACATGATGGTCGAACCGGCAGTTCCAGAGGTCGCGCACCGCCGCGTGAGCAGCGCTTCATGAACGGAGGAGCACCATGGTCAAGAGGTTCTCACGGGCGGTCGCGGCTGCCGTCGTGCTCGCCGGGGCCCTCGTCGGCGTGGGTGCCGCGCCTGCTCAGGCGGCTCCGGTGACCGTCACCAACGGCACCCAGTTCCGCGACGCCAACGGCAATGTACTGCACGCCCACGGGGGCGGGGTCATCAAGGTCGGCGACTACTACTACTGGTTCGGCGAGAACCGCAATGCCGACAACACCTTCCGCGCGGTCTCGGTCTACCGGTCCACGGACCTGCGGAACTGGGAGTTCCGCAACGACGTGCTCACCGAGTCGTCGGCGGCCGAGCTCGGCGCCGCCAACATCGAGCGCCCGAAGGTCATCTACAACAGCTCGACCGGCCGCTACGTCATGTGGATGCACAAGGAGAACGGCACCGACTACGGCGAGGCGCGAGCGGCCGTGGCCTCGTCGGCGACGGTGGACGGCAACTACACCTATCACGGCAGTTTCCGCCCGCTGGGGTATATGTCGCGAGACATCACGCTCTACAACGACAACGGCACCGCGTACATGATCTCGGCCGCCGACGAGAACTACGACCTGCACATCTACCGCCTGACCTCGGACTATCTGAACGTCGGCACCCTGGTGGGCAACTTCTGGAACGACGCCCACCGCGAGGCCCCGGCGATGTTCAAGCGCGGCAACGTCTACTTCCTGGTGACCTCCGCCGCCACCGGCTGGAGCCCGAACCAGGCGAAGTACGCGACAGCGTCCGCCATCTCCGGCCCGTGGACCGCCTGGACCAACGTCGGCGACGGCACCACGTTCAGCTCCCAGCCGACGTACGTGCTGCCCGTCCAGGGGTCGCAGACGACCAGCTACCTCTACATGGGCGACCGCTGGGCCGGCGCGTGGAGCGGGCCGGTGAACGACTCCCAGTACGTCTGGCTGCCGATCTCGTTCCCCTCGTCCACCAGCATGAGCCTGACCTGGTACCCGCGGATCACCATCGACACCGCCACGGGCGTCGTCTCCGGCGTCTCCGCGACCTACTACCGGGTCACCGCCCGGCACAGCGGCAAGGTGATGGACGTCGTGTCGGCCTCCACCGCGAACAACGCCGAGGTCAAGCAGTACGGATGGAACGGCGGCGGCAACCAGAGGTTCGAGTTCCAGGACGCGGGAGGCGGCTACGTCCGGCTGGTCAACCAGAACAGCGGCAAGTGCCTGGACGTGGCCGGCGCCTCCACCGCGGACAACGCCGACATCATCCAGTACACCTGCGGCAGCGGCGCCAACCAGCAGTGGCAGTGGGTGGCCATCGGCGGCTACTTCCAGCTGCGGGCCCGCCACAGCGGCAAGTGCCTCGACGTGGTGAGCGCCTCCACCGCTGACGGCGCCGACATCACCCAGTACACCTGCGGTTCAGGCACCAACCAGCAGTGGAGCCGCACCCAGGTCTGAGGCACGGGGGCCACTCGCGTCCGGCGCGTCGCAGGTGAGGTTCGACCCAAGGATTCGGATCCAGTGATGGGAGTTTCATGACACTGATCACGGCGTTACGCCGGTCGCCGATCGCCCTCGTGGTGACCGCGCTCACCGCGGCGGCGAGCCTCGTCGTCTGCGCGCCGCCGGCCCAGGCCGCCACCAGCCAGTTCCGAGGCATGAACTGGGCCGTGCTGGGTGACAACTTCAGCACCGGCACCCTCGTCCCGCAGGGCCTGAGCCAGTCCGACAACAACGCGACCGTACGCGCCAAGGCCAACGCCCTCTACGACGACCTGGCCTCCACCATGGGCGTCAACACCGTCCGGCTGCCCATCAACACGCACACCGTGGCCAACACGACCTGGTGGAACGCCTACCGCGGCGCCATCGACGCCGCCACCGAGCGCGGATTCAAGGTCATCCTCGCCTATTGGGAGGACGGCGCCGCCTCCGGCGGCAGGATCACGAACACCGCCGCGTGGAACACGATGTGGTCCAGCGTGACCAACACGTACGGCTCGAACAGCAACGTCTACTTCGAGCCGATGAACGAGCCGCACGGCTACAGCTCGGCCGAGTGGCGTGACGTCGCCGCCGGCTGGCTGGCCTACCACTACTCGGCCCCGGCCGGCCGCGTGCTCATCGGCGGCACCGGCTACAGCCAGGACCTGCGCGACATCTGCAACGACAGCCGCTTCAACTCCACGCTGCTCTCCTTCCACCACTACGCCTTCTTCTACAGCGCGATGACCTACGACGCCTTCCGGAGCCACATCCAGACGCGCCTCGGCAACTGCGCCTCCCGCGCGGTCGCGACCGAGTTCGGCGCGCCGATGTCCACCGGCCTCAACTACGCCGACGCGAACAGCTCCGACAACTTCGTCCGCCACATCCGCGCCATGGCCCAGGTCATGCGGGACAACCAGATGGGCGGCACCTACTGGCCCGCCCTCGGCGGCAAGCCGGGCACCATCGGCTACGACTGGTACTCGATGTACGCCCTGAGCGGCAGCGGCACCGATCTCCACCTGACCGTCCGCAACACCTCCGGCGCCGACCGGATCCGGTACGCCTGGGGCGACAACGTCGGCGACGGCCCCGCCTCTCCGTTCTACCGGCTCACGGTCCGCCACAGCGGCAAGGCCATGGACGTCCAGCAGCCCAACACCGACAACGGCGCCCGCGTCGGCCAGTACACCTACAACGGCAACGCGTGGCAGCAGTGGCAGTTCCAGGACGCCGGCAGCGGCTACTGGCGCGTCGTCAGCCGCCACAGCGGCAAGTGCCTCGACGTGACGAGCGCTTCGACCGCCGACGGCGCCGAGCTCATCCAGTACACCTGCGGCACCGGCGCCAACCAGCAGTTCCAGATGGTCACCAACGGCAGCTGGTTCCAGCTCCGGGCCCGGCACAGCGGCAAATGCGTGGACGTACCGGCCGCGTCGACCGCGGACGGCGTGATCCTCAAGCAGTACGCGTGCAACACCGGCACCAACCAGCAGTGGTCGCGCACGGCCGTCTGACACTCGTCCCGGCCGCGGTACGGCCACGCCCCCGGCGCCGATCTCGTGCTCGGCGCCGGGGGCCGGATCACGGTGCCGGATCACCGTGCCGGGTCGGCTCGCCCGAGCGTTGCGTGATCCGGTCCGTGAGGCCGACTACTGGACCCGCTTTGCCCACGCCGGCGACCCGAGCGGCGACTGGCTGGCCGCCGTACGACGCGGCCGGGGGCCAGGTGCTGTCGCTAGCCCCCGGCCGGAACGGGATCAGCGAGGTGAACCTCGGCCGCGAGCACCGCTGCGACTTCTGGAAACCCCTGACCTGACCGCACCTGCTCGAACATGGC
>JABFYB010000820.1 GCA_013361475.1 Hamadaea sp. | reverse complement strand
GCTCGTCGTCGGGACCTTGATCGCCGCGTAGACGCGGGTCGCGCCGAAGAAGTGCGACCACCAGACGTTCGAGATCTTCACGACGTCACCCGTGGTCGGGGAGTGGATCATCTTGCCGTTGCCGAGGTACATCCCGACGTGATGGATCGAGGCCGGGTTGTTCGGGTCTTCGCCGAAGAACAGCAGATCACCGGGGAGCAGGGCGTATCGGGACACCGAGGTGTCCTTGGTGCCCTGGTACTGGTCGCGCGAGACGCGTGGCAGGGTGTGCCCGGTCGACCGGTACGCCGCCCACATCAGACCGGAGCAGTCGTAGTGGTCCGGGCCCTCAGCCCCCCACACATAGGACTTGCCGAGCTGCTTGAGCGCGAAGTTGACCGCGGCGAGCGCCTTGGGGCTCGCCTTGAAGCCGGAGAGGGCGTCGGTGTTGAGGTACTGCTGGCCGAGCGCCTGTTCGGCCGCCTCCTGCTGGCGCAGGATCTGCGCGACCTTGGCGGCGTTGCGGGTCTTCAGCTCCAGCATGGCGGTGCTGCGCTGGTTGTAGCTGACCTCCGTGGTGGCGAAGCGCTGCTTCGTCTCCGCCTCGTTCTTCTGCGCCGTCTCCAGCGCCGTCTTGGTCCGCTCGTACTCCGCCTTGGCCAGCGCCAGTTCGTGGGCCGCGCCGGAACTGTCGTGCACGGGGTCGTCGGCGCGCGGAGCGAGCCCGCCCAGCCCCAGGTTGGGCAGGCCGCCGGACTGCACGTAGGCGTCGGACGCGGCCGAGGCGAGGGCCTTCTTCGCCTTCGCCAACCGGTTCTCGGCCTCGGCGAACTCGTATTGCGCGTAGATCAACGCGTTGGTCGTGGTGGAGACCGCCTGCTTCAGCTCGTTCAGCTGTTCGGCCAGGACCGAGACCTCGGTCTGGATCGCGTTGAGCTGAGCGGCGAGCGCGGCCAGGTCGTTGCCCATGGTGCCACCGGCAGCCGGTACGCCGTAGGGCAACTGCAACGGACCATTGGGGACAGGAAGGACGCCGCCGTCGGGCACCTTCTGCGCCGCAGCAGTCGTGGTCGTCGGCTCGGCGGCGGCCGGAGCCGCCACACCGGTGACGATCGCTGCCGTGAGCAGCGCAGACAAACGTGCCGCGCCAACGCGTCGTCGCGTCATGTGTCTTCTCCCCGAGGTCCCGCCGGATGCGTCCGGTGTGCCGCCTTCGTTCATAGCGCACCCGGCGGTGAAAGTCGACACCCGCGCGAGTAAGGACCGGTGAACCGCCGGGTAATGTGCAGGACGGAGACGAGCTTGGGAGGCGCAGCGGATGGACGCGGGGCTGAAGCGGGAGCTGGAAGAGAAGGTCTACGCCGGCGAGCGGCTCACCCGCGCCGACGGTGAGGCGCTGTACGCCAGCGACGATCTGGCCTGGCTGGGCCGGTTGGCGCACCACCGGCGCACCGAGAAGAACGGCGACCGGGTGATGTTCAACGTCAACCGGCACCTGAACCTCACCAACGTCTGCACCGCCAGTTGCGCGTACTGCTCCTTCCAGCGCAAGCCGGGGGAGAAGGCCGCGTACACCATGCGGGTCGAGCAGGCCGTCGAGAAGGCGCTGGAGATGAAGGACGAGCAGCTCACCGAGCTGCACATCGTCAACGGTCTGCACCCGACGCTGCCGTGGAAGTACTACCCGCGGGTGCTGCGCGCGCTGAAGGAAGCGCTGCCCGACGTGTCGCTGAAGTGCTTCACCGCGACCGAGGTCCAGTGGTTCGAGAAGATCTCCGGCCTGCCCGCCGACGAGATCCTCGACGAGCTGATCGACGCCGGCCTCGCCTCGCTGACCGGCGGCGGCGCCGAGATCTTCGACTGGGAGATCCGTCAGCAGATCGTCGACCACGACTGCCACTGGGAGGACTGGTCGCGGATTCACCGGCTGGCCCACGAGAAGGGGCTGCGTACCCCGGCGACCATGCTCTACGGGCACATCGAGGAGCCCCGGCACCGGGTCGACCACGTGATGCGACTGCGGGAGCTGCAGGACGAGACCGGCGGCTTCGTGGTCTTCATCCCGCTGCGCTACCAGCACGACTTCCACGACAGCGCCGACGGCATCGTCCGCAACCGCATCCAGGCCAAGACCACGATGGCGTCCCCGGCCGAGTCGCTGAAGACCTTCGCCGTGTCGCGGCTGATGCTGGACAATTTCGACCACGTCAAGTGCTTCTGGGTCATGCACGGCCTGTCGGTGGCCCAGCTCTCGCTCAACTTCGGCGTGGACGACCTGGACGGCTCGGTGGTCGAGTACAAGATCACCCACGACGCGGACTCGTACGGCACGCCGGACACGATGCACCGTGAGGACCTGCTCACCCTGATCCAGGACGCCGGGTTCCGGCCCGTCGAGCGCAACACCCGCTACGAGGTGGTACGCGAGTTCGACGCGCCGATGTCGCTGGCCGACCGGCGGCGCGAACCCCAGCAGGTCTGGGCGTAGGGCCCGGCCACTGGTCCACCCCCGCCCAGCAGCGCGTAGGCTGCTGGGCGTGAGTCCTGCTGTCAAGTACACGCTCGGGCGCATCGGCCTGTTCGTCGCGGCGTTCCTCGTGCTGCTGCCGTTCCCGCTGAGCATCTTCCTGAAGCTCGTCCTCGCCATCCTGGTTTCGGCGGTGCTGAGCTGGTTCGTCCTGCGCGGCTGGCGTGAGCAGTACTCCCTCCAGCTGCAGAACGCGGTCGAGCGTCGCAAGACGGAGAAGCAGAAGCTCCGTTCCGCGCTCGCGGGCGACGACTCCCCGCTCGCGGGCGACGACGCGCCGGCTGCCGAGCGGCCGGCCGCCCAGGACGAGCCGGACCACCCGACCGACGCCGAGCAGTCGGCCACCAACAGCGAGCAGCGCTGATTTCGCCGAGCATCGCCGGTGCGTTAGCCTCTGGCTGACCGCGGTCAGCGAAGCCGGTGCGAATCCGGCGCTGTCCCGCAACTGTGATCCCTCCCCGAAGCGACCCTCGGTCGCCTCGGGTCGGTCGAGCCAGGTCGCCTTGCCGCGGTCGCGAAGTAACGCTCTCGAGGAAGGGCGTCTCGCGGGCAGGCGACCCTTTCACCCCTGTCGGCGGACTCACCCCTCGACCGACAGGAGGAATTCGATGTTGAGAAGACGCGCGCTCGGCCTCGTCGCCGGTCTCGCCTTCGGTCTGGCCGCCTGCTCCACCGGCAACGGCGGATCGGCCACGTCCACCCCGACGCCGACGAGTGCGGCGTACCCGGTGACGGTCGGCAGTGTGACGCTCGACAAGCAGCCGGCCAAGATCGTCTCGCTCGGGCCGACGGCCACCGAGATGCTCTACGCCGTCAACGCCGGTACGCAGGTCGTCGCGGTCGACGACCAGTCCAACTACCCGGCCGGTGTGCCGAAGACCGACCTTTCCGCGTACAAGCCGAGCGCCGAGGCGATCGCCGCGAAGAACCCGGATCTGGTCGTCCTCACCAACGACAGCGACAAGATCGTCGACCAGCTCAAGGCGCTGAAGATCCCGACCTTCCTGGTTCCGGCGGCGGCGACCCTCGACGAGGCGTACGCCGAGATCACCGATCTGGGCAAGCTGACCGGCCACGCCGACGACGCCGCCAAGGTCGTCAGCGACATGAAGTCGAAGCTCGACACGATCGTCAAGTCGGTCAAGCAGCGCTCCAAGCCGTTGACCTACTTCTACGAGGTCTCGCCCGACCTCTACTCGGCCACCTCGAAGACCTTCATCGGCTCGATCTTCACCCTGCTCGGCCTGCAGAACGTGGCCGACGCCGCGGACGCCGACGGCAAGGCCTTCGGATATCCGCAGCTCTCGGCGGAGGCGCTGGTCAAGGCGAACCCCGACCTGATCTTCCTGGCCGACGCGAAGTGCTGCCAGCAGACCGCCGACACGGTCAAGGCACGGGCGGGCTGGGCCGGCATCACCGCCGTCAGCAAGGGCCAGATCGTCGCGCTCGACGACGACATCGCCTCCCGGTGGGGTCCGCGGATCGTCGACCTCGCCCAAACCGTCGCCACCTCGGTAAACCAGATCCCCTGACGCGCCAACAGTGATCATTGCGTCAGCCAGGTTGTCGAACCGGGCAAATCGCAGCCAGAAACAGCGTGGCTGACGCAATGATCACGAGAGGAGGGGTGGCGATGGTGAAAGAGGAGGTCAGGCCGGCGGGGCTGCGGGCGGTGTGGCTGCTCGCCGCGATCGCCGTCCTCGTCGTGGCGGTCCTCGCCGGGATCGCCCTGGGCCCGGTCGGCCTGCCGCCCGGCTCGGTCGCGATCGAGCTGCTGAACCTGATTCCCGGCGTACACCTGAACTCGGGGTTGAACGAGCGCGAGATCGCCATCATCACCGATCTGCGCCTGCCGCGCGTGGTGCTCGGGCTGCTCGTCGGCTCGATGCTCGCCCTCGCCGGCGCGAGCTATCAGGGCGTCTTCCGCAACCCGCTCGCCGATCCGTATCTGCTCGGGGTCGCCGCCGGCGCGGGTCTCGGCGCCACGCTCGCGATCGCGCTGCGGGGCGGCATGTGGACCAGCGTGCCGATCTTCGCCTTCGCCGGCGCGCTGCTCGCGGTCGGCCTCACCTATCTGCTCGGCATCGCGGGCGGCCGCGACCGCTCCGGCAGCACGCTGATCCTCGCCGGGGTCGCGATCTCGGCCTTCCTCGCCGCCATCCAGACCTACGTGCTGCAGCGCTACGCCGACAGCATCCGCGAGGTCTACTCGTGGTTGCTCGGCCGTCTCGCGACCGGCGGCTGGCACGACGTGATGGTCATCATCCCGTACGCGGTAGTCAGCGCACTGGTTGTGCTGGCCCTGCGCCGGGAGCTGGACGTGTTGAGCGTCGGCGACGCGGAGGCGGCGAGCCTTGGGCTGCATCCCGGGCGGTCACGGCTGATCCTGGTCGCCGCGGCCAGCTTGGCGACCGCCGCCGCGGTGGCGGTCTCGGGGCTCATCGGCTTCGTCGGGATCGTCGTCCCGCACATCGTGCGCCTGCTCACCGGCTCGTCGTATCGGGCGATCCTGCCGCTGTCGATGATCTACGGCGGGGCGTTCCTCGTCGGCGCCGATCTGATCGCCCGGACGGTGGCGGCGCCGACCGAGCTGCCGATCGGCGTGGTCACCGCCTTCGTCGGCGCGCCCTTCTTCATCCTCGTGCTCCGGACGACCCGGTCGGCGAGGCTGTGATGCTGCAGCTTCGCGGCTTCGGCGTCGTCCTCGACAAGGCCACCATCGTGGCCGAGGTGGACCTCGCCGTCTCCGCCGGTGAGTGGGTCACGATCATCGGGCCGAACGGTGCCGGGAAGTCGACGCTGCTCCGGGCGGTCCTCGGCGAGTACGCCCACGCCGGCGAGGCGGCGCTCCAGGAGACCTCGATCGCGGACATGAACCGCCGTGAACGCGCTCGGCGGATCGCGGCCGTCGCGCAGTATCCCGTCGTCCCCGCTGGGATGGCCGTGCTCGACTACGTCCTCCTGGGGCGTACGCCGCACATCCCGACCCTTGGCCGCGAGTCGGCCACGGATCTGGCGGTCGTGCGGGACGTGCTCACTCGTCTGGATCTCGACCGGTTCGCAGGTCGGGAGCTGCAGACGCTGTCCGGCGGTGAGCGTCAGCGGGTGTTCCTCGCCCGCGCGCTGGCGCAGCAGGCGCCGTTGCTGCTGCTGGACGAGCCGACCAGTGCCCTCGACATCGGCCACCAGCAGGAGGTCCTCGAGCTGATCGACGCGCTGCGCCGGGAAGCCGGGCTGACCGTGCTCGCGACGATGCACGATCTGTCCGCCGCCGGGGAGTACGCCGACCGCCTGGTCCTCATGGACGGCGGCCGGATCGTCGCCGACGGCCCGCCCGACCACGTACTGACCGAGGATCTGCTCGCCAAGCACTATCGGGCCCGCGTACGCATCATCCCGGGTGAGCACGGCCCCCTGGTCGTCCCCGTTCGCGCCGCGCCCCCATCCGTCCCCCCATCTCGTTGATCATGGAGTTTCCGGTCGCGACACACCGGCGACACCGCGGTTAACTCCATGATCAACGGGGGAGGGCGTCAGGCGGTGAGGGGGGCGGGGAGGGGCCGGTCGTGGAGCACGGTCAGCGTCGTGACGGCCCGGGTCAGGACGACGTAGAGCCGGTGCAGCCCACGGGCCTCGGCTTCGACGATGGCGGCCGGTTCCACCACGATCACGTGGTCGTACTCCAGACCCTTCGCCAGCGTCGCGGGCACCACGGTCAGCCGGGAGTCCGGATCGTCGTCGTCCAACGAGGTCGGGGCGTACTTCGCGAGCGCGCGGGTGACCGAGTCGACGGCGTCGTGAGCGCTGATCACGCCGACCGAGCCGGGCTGCGCCAGGGCGGCCTCCACCGCCTCGGCCAGCGCCTCGGGATCGGCGGTCGGGCGGATGGCGAGCCAGCCGTCGGGCCGTAGGGACTGCGCCGGCGGCACGTCGACGTCCAGCGCCGGGAGCAGCCGGTTCGCCAGCTCGACCACCTGCTCCGGTACGCGGAAACCGGTGGTCAACGGCGTCACCCGGGCGTCCGGCTTACCGAGGTGGTCGAGGGTGTCCTGCCATTGCCGGGCAGCCCAGGGCGCGGTGCCCTGAGCCAGGTCGCCGAGCAGTGTGATGGAGCCGTGCGTACTGCGTCGCGCGATCGCGCGGGCCTGCATGGGGGACAGATCCTGTGCCTCGTCCACGATGATGTGGCCGAACCCGCTCGGGCGTTCGATCAGCCCGGCCGCCTCGTCGAGGAGGACCAGGTCGGCGGCGGTCCACTTGGCCGACTTCGCCGTCTTCGGCGGCTTGGTCCAGCGCAGGGTGTCCGACTCGGACTCGGTCAGAAGGTCGTGCGTGGGGGCGGTGAGGAACTCGAAGACCAGCTCGGCCGGGGTGACCGCCGGCCAGACGTGGTCGAGCAGCTCCACGACCGGCTTCGCCTTGGCCATCCGGCGCCGCCAGGTCTCCCCGGGCGAGTCGCCCCGGCGGGCCTCGGACTGCCGCAGCAACAGGTCGACGACCCGGGAACGGACATGCTCCCGGCCCAAGGCGAACGGGGGCGTGCCGCGGCGTACGTCGTCGACGATCCGGGCGAGCACACCGGCGTCGACGCGCCACCGGTAGGAATCGTCCGGCACCGTCAACGACTCGTGCGGTTTGCGTACCCGTCGCCAGAGCAGATCGTGCAGCGCCTGCGCGAGTCGCGGGTCGTGCTTGAGCGCCTCGGCCTCGGGCGTGTCCGTCGCGCGGACCTCGACCGTCGCGATCAGATCGTCGACCGTGGACTGGCTGACCTCGATCTCGCCGAGGGCCGGGAGGACGGCGGCGATGTAGCGCAGGAAGGCACGGTTGGGCCCGAGGATGAGCACCCCCGCGCGCCGGAGCCGCTCGCGGTGCAGATAGAGCAGGTACGCCGCGCGGTGCAGGCCGACGGCGGTCTTCCCGGTGCCCGGCGCCCCCTGTACGCAGATCGACTCCTCCAGCGCCGCTCGGACGAGTTCGTCCTGCTCCGGCTGAATGGTGGCGACGATGTCGCGCATCGGGCCGACGCGGGGCCGCTCGATTTCGGCGGTGAGGATGGCGCTCTTCGTGCCGAGTTCCTCGCCCAGCGTCAGGTGCTCGTCCTCGAAGCTGGTCAGCTCGCCGGCGTTGAAGCCGAAGCGGCGGCGGACCGCGATGTCCTGTGGATCGGACGCGCTGGCCCGGTAGAACGAGCGGGAGACGGGCGCGCGCCAGTCCAGCACCAGCGGCTCCCCGGCGGCGTCGGTGACGTGCCGGCGGCCGATGTGGAAGGCGTGACCGGCGCTCTCGGCGTCGGCGGCGTCCGCCCCGAAGGTGAGTTTGCCGAAGAACAGCGGGGTGGTCGGATCGTCGGCCAGTTCCTTGATCCGCTTGGCGAGGGCACGGCCGAGGGTCTCGGCGGAGTAGGGGTCGCCGGCGACCTTGTCACCGGTGGCGAACAGGCCCTCGACGTGTTCGCGCATCGCCTTCAAGGCGGCTCGGCTGACGGTCAGATGGGTACGCTCGGCGGAAAGGTCGTGGTCGAGCTCGGGCGTCACTGCTACTCCCTGAAGGCAGGTCGGGCCGCCCGGCGCTCCGCCCGTTCGTGCGAGGTCGGGGCCGCGTGGGACCCGCCGGGCGGTGTCGGCTGTGCCATTCATCGGGATGAGCGGACCATCCTACTCGCGCGGATTCGTCCGTCGGCAACCTATTATTCGAGCGTGCCCGGGGACACCACTCACAAGATCACTGATCCGTCGGTGATCCGGGCGCTGGCGCACCCCGCCCGGCTGGCGATCCTGGAGTATCTCGGGTCGACCGCGCGGGAGATCACCGCGACCGAGGCGGCCGAGGTCGTCGGGCTCAGCCCGAGCGCCACCAGCTACCACCTCCGGGCCCTGGCCAAGGCCGGGATCATCCACGACGCGCCCAGCCGCGGCGACGGCCGGGAACGCGTCTACCGCGGACCCGGCGAGACGCACATCGAGGTGGACACCGGCGCCGGCGACGAGCCGGAGATGAAGGCGCTCAAGGAGCAGCTGCTCGACCTCCTGCTCGCCCGGAGCCAGGAGCGGCTGACCCAGTGGCGCCACCACTACGAGGCCGAGCCCGAGACCTGGCGCGAGGCGACTGTGATCAACGAGACCATGATCATGGTCACCGCCGACGAGCTGACCGAGCTGACCGAGCAGATCGCCCAGCTCGTCGGCCGGTACCGGCGTAGCGTGCGGCAGGACGACGCCCCCGAGGGCGCCCGCCTCGTGTCGATGCTCGTCCGCGCACTTCCGCAGTAAGCGACAGCTGTCCTCATACCAGGGGACTTGTGCGCGCAGATGTGAAAATGTATTTTCGCAATATGTCTTTCACATCTACGCGATGGCGCGACGTGTGGATCGCGGCGGCCTCCAACGCCGTGACGAACCTGGGCTCGTTCCTCGTGCTGACCACCCTGATGCTGACGCTGCAGGAAGAAGGTCAGGGCGGCCCCGCCGTCGCGGCGGTGATCATCGCCGAATCGCTGCCTATCGTGCTGCTCGCGGCGATCACCGGGCGGCTCGCCGACCGGGTCGACTCCCGTCTGCTGCTGCTCGTGGCGGGTGGCGTCCAGGTCGGGGCGTGTCTCGCCTTGTCGGCTGTGGACGGCATGGCCCCCCGGGTCGCGCTGCTGACCCTGGTCTTCGTCGGGACGGCGATCGCCCAGCCGGTACGGCAGGCGCTGATGATGACCATGGCGAGCCGGGAGGACCTGCCCAAGGTCAGCGGCATCGCCCAGACCGCCGCGTCCATCGGCGCGATCGCCGGGCCGGCCGTCGCCGGGTTCGCCCAGGACGGACTCGGTACGCAGACCACGCTCCGAGTGGCGGCGGCGGCCTTCTCCGCGACGATCATCGCGGGGCTGCTGTTCCGGACCCGCCGGGGTGGCGACCGGCTACCCGCCGAGGCGCGTGCCCAGACCGGCCCGGTGCGGATGGACAGCCTGCTGCGGGTGGTCACCATCGGGTTCGCCGTCGTGGTCGGCTGCATCGCCGCCGCCAACGTCGTCGAGGTCTTCTACGTCAAGGCGACGCTGGGCGCTTCGAGCAGTGCGTACGGGTTGATCAACAGCATGTGGACGGTCGGGATGATCGCCGGCACCTGGATCACCGCACGGCTGATCCGGCGGGCGGGGGACACCGCGATCGTGGTCGGCGCCTTCGGCGCGCTCGCGTTGACCTGCGCGGTCCTGGCGATGGCGTCGCAGGCTCCCGCAGTCGCCTGGATCGTGCCGTTGTGGCTGCTCGGCGGCGGCCTCAACGGGGCGGAGAACGTGCAGGTCTTCACCGTCTTCGGCCGTCGCGCCCCGGAGCACGCCCGCGGCCGGTTGTCCGCCCGGCTCAACGCCGCCGTCCAAGGCGCCGCCCTGTTCGGGTACGCCATGGGCGGGCTCGTCCTCGAGTGGTGGCAGCCCCGGACCGTGCTGCTCGTCGGCGGAGTGCTCGGGGTGGTGGCGGTCGTCGCCGTCGCGCCGTGGATCCGCGCGTCCGTCCGGCGTGAGCGTCGACAGCAGACTCAGGACCGTGAGCCGCAGATCACGGATCCGGGTCGAATCTTGCCCCAAGATTCGACCGAGAACCCTGATCCGGCGCACAACGGGGCTGATCCGGTGCTCAACGGGGCTGATCCGGTGCTCAACGGGGCTGATCCGGCGCACAACGGTGCGGGCTCCGAAGACAAGCAGCAAGCGGCGTCAGCCAAATAGCGGACAGCGAGCGTAACCCCCGGAAAGCTAGGGTCACCGGATGCGTAAGTCCGCCTGGCTCGACGTCTGGGTCATCGCCGTTTCGCAGATCGTCTCGGGGTCGGGGGCGTACCTCGCGCTCACCACGCTCATCCTGACCTTGCAGGACACCGGCGCGACCGGTCTGGCGGTGGCGGGCGTGACGGTGGCGGCGTCGCTGCCGGTCGTGGCGCTCGCGCCGATCACCGGGCGGCTGGCCGACCGGTTCGACTCGCGGATGCTGATGGTCGTCGCCGGTGTCGTCCAGATCGTCGGCTGCCTGCTGCTGTCGTTCGCCGGGAACACCGTCGCCCGGATCGCGTGCGTACTGCTGATCTATGCGGGGACCGCGCTGGGGCTGCCCGTCCGGGCGGCGCTGCTGCCGGTGATGGTGACCGAGGAGGACCTGCCCCGGGCGGGCGCGATCAACCAGTCCGCCACCGTCATCGGGTCCATGTTCGGCCCGCCGATCGCCGGGTTCGCGTACCACGCGGTCGGGTCGGCCCCGGGCACGCTGCGCTGGGCGGCCGTGGGATTCCTCGCCACCGTCGTCGGTGGGCTCGTCGTGCGTACCCGCCGGGGGAAGCGGATGGGCGACGACCACCCGGCGGCAGCTCGCGCACCGCGACCGCCCATCGACCGCATGCTGAAGGTGGTCTTCATCGGACTCGCCGCCGTCGTGGGCGCGATCAGCGCGGTCGACGTGGTGGCGGTGTTCTTCGTGCGCGAGACGCTGGAATCGTCGGCGCAGACCTATGGCCTCATCATGGCGACCTGGCCGATCGGCATGATCGCGGGCGCCTGGGGGCAGGCGAAACTCGCGGAGAAGGCGCCCGACGCGCGCCTCAGCGGCTGGCTGTTCGGCTCGCTCGCGATCACCGCGGCGGGAGTCGTGCTGCTCGCGGCGGTCGGGTCGGCACCGTGGATGGTGCCGATCTGGCTGGCCGGCGGCCTCCTCAACGGCGCGGCCAATGTGCTGGTCACGACACTGGTCGCGCGGCGTTCGCCGGTGGCCAACCGCGGCCACGTCGCCGCGATCATGCAGGCCGCGGTCCAGGCGTCGCTGCTCGCGGGCTACCTCGTCGCCGGTCTCGCGCTGACCGCGCACCTCACCCCCCGCACGATCATCCTGGCGTGCGGGATCATCGCGGTGGTCACCGTCGCGATCATCTCCCCCTGGGTACGCGCGGCGGCGCGATCGTCGGAGCTGGTCACGACGCCGGTCCTCGCCGATCGGGTGCCGCAGCCGCAGGAGTAGCCTTCGGTCACGTGAGCGAAGCAGCCGTACGCCGGCCCCGGGTGGGGCACATCCAGTTCCTGAACTGCCTGCCCCTCTACTGGGGCCTGATGCGTACGGGCTCGCTGATCGACGTCGACCTCGTCAAGGACTCCCCCGACCGGCTGAACTCCGCGCTGGTGGCGGGTGATCTGGACATCGGTCCGATCTCGCTGGTGGAGTACCTCCGGCACGCCGACGAGCTGCTCATCCTGCCGGACATCGCGGTCGGCTCGGACGGGCCGGTGCTCAGCGTCAACCTCGTCTCGACGGTGCCGCTCGACCGGCTCGACGGCGCCCGGGTCGCGCTCGGGTCGACGTCGCGTACCGGGGTGTTGCTGGCTCAGCTGCTCCTGGAGCAGCGGCACGAGGTGAAGCCGACGTACTTCCGGTGCCCGCCCGACCTCGGTCAGATGATGCTGGAGGCGCCGGCCGGTGTGCTCATCGGCGATGTGGCCCTCCGTGCGCTCTACGAGGCGCCCCAGCGGGGACTGACCGTCACCGACCTCGGCGCCGCCTGGCGAGAGTGGACCGGGCTGCCGATGGTGTTCGCCGTCTGGGCGGTACGCCGGGAGTTCGCGGCCGCCCATCCGGGCCTGGTGAAGGACGTGCACGAGGCGTTCCTGCGGTCGCGTGACCTCTCACTCGCCGAGATCGACGAGGTCGCCGAGGCGGCGGCGCGCTGGGAGCCCTTCGACGCGGCCACCCTCGCCGGCTACTTCCGTACGCTCGACTTCTCCCTCGGGGAGCGGCAGGTCGCCGGGGCACGCGAGTTCGCCCGGCGGGCGGCCGACGTCGGAGCGGCGCCGGCGCTGGGCCCGGACGGACCGGCCTTCTTCGCGGTCTGACCGCCCGCTCGCAGCTTCTGCTGCGCTTCCGTTTCGCGCCGGATCAGGGATCCGGGTCGAGTCTTGGAGCAAGATTCGACCGAGAACCCTGATCCAGCGCGGGAGAAGACCGGTGGTCAGGCTGCTGGTGCCGGCGGCTGGTAGGTGAGCTGCTTCGCCACCGTCGCGCAGACCTTCGCCGCCGCGGCCAGCCCGGCCGAGTCCTTCTGGCCCAGCGAGGACTTCACCGGCTTGATCCGGACCTGGACGGCCAGCACCCAGTCGTCGTGGACGGCGAGACAGTTGACGTGCCAGAGCACGTCCTTGTAGAGCATCGTCCAGCCGTTCTTGATGCTCGTCTCGGGGACGAGGTTCTTCGGCAGCCCGTCGATGATGCCCCAGTGGCCGCCACCGGTGGTCTTCTGCTGGTCCTTGGCGGCGGTGGTGCCCTGCACCTGCTTCATCAGCGACAGGACGTGGTCGGTCCACTTCTCGCCGGCGGCCCGCCCGTCGCCGACGCACAACCCGAGCCGGACGGCGTCCTGCGCCGTCATCGTCGTGTACGCCCAGCCCATGCTGTTCGCCTTGGTGTTCTTGAGCCCACAGGTCTTGATCATCCGGCCGATCGTCGCCGAGCCGCCGTCCTGTTTGTACAGCCAGGTCGCCGAGGTGTCGTTGCTGTTGATGATCGCCGTCTTGACGTAGTTGAGGGCGGAGGTGGTCGGTTCCTTCGCGCCCAGGCGGCGTAGATAGTCGGAGACCAGCCATGTCTTGATCATCGACTCGGTCGAGTTCGTCTTGGTCGCGCTGTTGGCCGACCCCGTCATCTTGCCGGTCCGCCGGTCGTAGAACGCCCAGGCGAAGAACCCGCCGGGCGGCGTCGTCACAGTGACCGGCTGGTCCCCGTTGAGGGTCGGCGGCGGAGGCGGCTCCGGCGACTTGGTCGGCGACGGCGACACCGACACCCCGCCGCCCGAACCGCCGGCGTGCTTGGCGGTCGGGTCGAGCTTGGCGTACACCGCCGTGCCGACGAGGCCGACGCCGACGATCACCGCGCACGTGGCGAGGACCAGGGGAAAGTTCCTGCGCGCCAAGAAAGACTCCGAGGGGTGACGGGGTGAGAGGGGTAAGGGGTCAGTTCTTCAGGGCCGCCGCGACCTGCTTGCAGATGCCTGCACCGTAGGCCTCCCCGGTGGAGAAGCTCAACGGGTAAGAGGTCATCACGCCCATCGACCATTTGTCGCCGATGGCGAGACAGTTCACGGTATAGGTCTGCGTGGCTTGCCGGTCGACCCAGCCGTTCTTGATGGCGATGGTCTTCGCGATGTCGTCCGGGAACGCCTTCTTGATGCCCCAGGTGCCCAGGATGGTTGTCCGCATCTTCGTCAGCAACCAGGGCGTCCACTTCTCCCCGGCGGCCTTGCCGGAGGCGATGCACGCACCCAGCTTCGCGGTGTCGTACGCCGACAGCAGAGTGTTGCTCCAGTTGTCGTCGGCCTTCGAGTCCTCAAGGTTGCACATGGAGATCATGCGTTTGGTCGAGGCCGAGTTGCCGACCGCGCTGAACAGCGTGCTGGCGGCATTGTTGTCACTGCGCTGCACGGCTTTGGCGGCGAGGTCGAGGTAGGTGGAGCTCGGCGTCTTGCCGTTCTCCGCCTGGCGGCGCAGGTAGTCGGCGGCGATCCAGGCCTTGATCATCGACGCCGTCTTCTGGGTGTCGTGCATGTTGTCCGAGCCGTAGATCTTGCCCGTCCGCAGGTCCATGAGCGCCCAGGAGTACTTCCCGGTCATCTTGACCTTCACCGGATGCGGCCCGACCAACAGGTCCGACATGTTCGCCGGCACGGTCTGGCCGGTCGGGGACGGCGCCGCCGACGGTTCGCCGGTGGCCTCCGCCGACGGGCCGCCGGTCGACTGGGCCGCCGCCGGACGTGCCGTCGAATGGGGGAAGGCGGCGTACACGGCGGCGCCGCCGAGCAGGATGGCGGCCACTGCGAAGGCCAGGAGCCAGCCGGATGCCTTGGACATCAACCCTCCGCGGAGGCCGGTTGGTAGACGAGTTGCCGGGTCACGGACTCGCAGACGTTCGCCCCGTACGCCAGACCCAGCTTGCCGGGGTACTTCACCTGTACGGCGAGCGTCCAATCACTGTGGACGGCGAGGCAGTTGACGTGCCACTTGCCGTCCGCGTTGATCAACGTCCAGCCGTTCTTGATCGCGGTGTCGGATTGAAGCTGCGCGGGCAGGCCGTCGATGATGCCCCAGCGGCCGCCACCCCAGGTCGCGTGCTGGTCGGCGGTGGCGGCGGTGCCGCGTACGTGCCCCATCTCGTTCAGCAGATACGACGTCCACTTGTCACCGGCCGCCGTGCCGTCGGCGATGCAGGCGCCCATCCGGGCCGCGTCGCGGGCGGTCAGCTGCGTCATGCTCCACCAGCCGCTCTGGATCACCGGCCGGTCGACGAGGTCGCACGTGCTGAACAGCCGCTTGATCGACGCGTTGCCGCCGTCCTTCAGATACAGCCATTGGGCGGAGTCGTCGTTGCTGTCGCGGATGGCCGTCGACATCTTCTGCTTCTCGGCCGTGGTCGGATCCCGGTCGCCCAGCCGCCGGAGGAAGTCGGCGACGAGCCACGCCTTCACCATCGACTCGGTGGTGTTGTGGTAGGTCGTCGAGTTCGCCGACCCGGTGGTCTCACCGGTCGTCCGGTCCAGCAGCGACCAGGCGTACGCGGCGCCGGAGGCCAGCTGCACCTGAACGGGGGTGGTCTCGCGCAACGTCGGCGGTGGCGGCGGCTCCGGCGACTTGGAGATCGACGGCGAAGCGGGCGCGAACGGCAGTCCAGCCGCACGAGAGGGGGTCAGGGTGGTGCCCAGCAACAGGCCGAGGCCTGCGACGACGCTCAGACAGGCCACGACGAGCAGGGCTCGGCGCGTGAGCATGAGGGGGTTACTCCGGGGGTGATGTATCGGGGGTGGTCGGGGGTCCTTCTGGAGCACCCCACCCTAGGCCATCAGCGTCGGAAGCGGCTACGCCGAGGCTGGGCGACGGCCGGGAAGGTGTGACAGAGCTTGCCCGAAACCGGCGAGAGCTGTAACACTGGACGGATGGGTGAGGGACTGCTGGACCAGGTCGCGGAGGCCGAGGCCGAGCTGCTCGCGGCGGGCGATCGGCGGCTCGCTCGAGGCGACGACGTCCGGGCATGGTTCGATGCCGTGATCGAGGCCGACCAGAAGGTGGAGCCCCGCGACTGGATGCCCGACGACTACCGCAAGGGACTCGTCCGGCAGATCGCGCAGCACGCGCACTCCGAGATCATCGGGATGCAGCCCGAGGGCAACTGGATCAGCCGCGCGCCGACGTTGAAACGCAAGGCGATCCTGCTCGCGAAGGTGCAGGACGAGGCCGGGCACGGGCTCTACCTGTACGCGGCGGCGGAGACCCTCGGCGTCACCCGCGAGGAACTCGTCGACGCCCTCATCGAAGGCCGTCAGAAGTACAGCTCGATCTTCAACTATCCGACCTTGACCTGGGCCGACGTGGGCGCGATCGGCTGGCTCGTGGACGGCGCGGCGATCGTCAACCAGGTGCCGCTGTGCCGGTGCTCCTACGGGCCCTACGCCCGCGCGATGATCCGCATCTGCAAGGAGGAATCCTTCCACCAGCGGCAGGGCTATGAGATCCTGCACACTCTCAGCCACGGCACTCCCGAGCAGAAGGCGATGGCGCAGGACTCGGTGGACCGCTGGTGGTATCCGTCGCTGGCGATGTTCGGCCCGCCGGACACCGAGTCGACGCACAGCGCCAAGTCGATGGGCTGGAAGATCAAGCGCCACTCCAACGACGAGCTGCGGCAGCGGTTCGTCGACATGTGCGTACCGCAGGCGGAGGTGCTCGGGCTGACGCTCCCGGACCCCGAGCTGCGCTGGAACGACGAACGCGGGCACCACGACTTCACCGAGCCCGACTACGCCGAGCTCATGCGGGTGGTCGCCGGAGACGGCCCGTGCAACGCCGAACGGATGGCCCACCGTCGCCGGGCCCACGACGAGGGCGCCTGGGTTCGCGAGGCGGCCGCCGCATACGCCCGGAAGAGAGAAGGGGACCGATGACCCTCTGGGAGGTCTTCATCCGCCCCCGGCGGGGGTTGTCGCACACCCACGCCGGCAGCGTGCACGCCGAGGACGCGGAGACCGCGCTGCGCAACGCGCGCGACGTCTACACCCGCCGTCAGGAGGGCGTGTCCATCTGGGTCGTCCGGGCGTCCGACATCGCGGCGAGCAGCCCGGAGGAGAAGGACCCGTTCTTCGCCCCGGCCGCCGACAAGATCTACCGCTATCCCACGTTCTACGAGGTCCCCGAGGGAGCGCCGCACCTGTGACCGCCGTGGTGCACGATCCGATCACGCTGGGCGACGACGCGTTGCTCGCGGCGCAGCGGCTCGCCGAGTGGGCCTCGCGCGCGCCCACCATGGAAGAAGACGTCGCGCTGGCCAACATCGCCCTCGACCAGCTCGGGGCGGCCCGGCTGTTCCTGTCGCTCGCCGGCGACGAGGACGAGCTGGCGTACCGGCGCGACGATCGGGAGTTCCGCAACTGCCTGCTCGTCGAGCTGCCCAACGGGCCGGCCAGGGGCGACCTCGACTTCGGCTGGACCATCGCCAAGCTGCTGTTCCTGTCGGCGGCGCAAAGCCAGACCTATGCCGGGCTGGCGGCCGAAGGCGGGCCACTGGGCGAGATCGCCGCGAAGACGGTCAAGGAGTCCGCCTACCACTTCGACCACGCGAGTCTGTGGACGCGGCGGCTCGGTGACGGAACCCCGGAGTCCCATCGCCGGATGACCGACGCCGTCCAGCGGCTTTGGGCGTACACCTTCGATCTGACCCAGGATCGCGCGGCCTGGCTGGCCGTGATCGAGCCGGTGCTCGCGGAGGCCGGGCTCGACCGGCCCGCGGACCGCGAGCCCAAGATCGGCGGCCGCTCGGGGCAGCACACCGAGCACCTGAGCTACCTGCTGGCCGAGATGCAGGTCCTGCATCGCGCACATCCCGGCGCGCGATGGTAGACGTCCAGGCCGTCGCGGGCGCGGTCCTCGACCCCGAGCTGCGTGTGGTCACCATCGCCGAGCTGGGCGTCTTGCGGTCCGCGCGGGTCCTGCCCGATCAGACGGTACGCGTGGAGATCACCCCGACGTACGCCGGTTGCCCGGCGATGGACGCGATCCGGGAGGACATCCGCAGCGCTCTGACCAGGGTGGGCCACCCGGAGGTGGAGGTCGTGACGGTGCTGAGCCCGCCGTGGAGCACCGACATGATCACGCCGTCGGGCCGGGACGCGCTCGCTCGCGCGGGCATCGCGCCGCCGACCGCCGGGCCGGTGGCGCTGACCCTGTCGCCGGTGTGCCCGCGGTGTGGTTCCGGGCGGACCGAGGAGATCAGCCGATTCGGGCCGACGGCCTGCCAGTCGATCTGGCGGTGCACGTCGTGTTTGGAGCCGTTCGACCATGTGAGGCGGTTTTAGGTGAGATTCGAGACGCTGACCGTCGGCGCCGTCGAACCGGCCTGCGCGGACGGGGTGGTCATCACCTTCGCCGTCCCGGCGGACCTGCGGGCGGCCTTCGCCTTCCAGGCCGGACAGCACGTGACGCTGGACGAGAAGCTGCGGCGGTCCTACTCGATCTGCTCGACCCCGGCTCAGCTGGCCTCGCGAGGCTCGCTGTCGGTCGGCGTACGCCTGCTGCCGGACGGCGAGTTCTCGGCGATCGCGGCGTCCCTGGCACCGGGCAGCGAGGTGGCGGTGTCGTCGCCGTTGGGCCGGTTCACCAGCCCGTTCGAGGCGGCCCGGCAGCGGCGTTACGGAGCGATCGTCGGTGGCTCCGGGATCACCCCCGTGCTGTCATTGGTGGGCACCGCGCTCGCCGTCGAACCACACAGCACCTTCGCGGTGATCTGCGCGAACCGCACCTCGGCCAGCGCCTTCGCCGTCGACGAGCTGGCCGACCTCAAGGACCGCTACCCGGATCGGCTGCAAGTCCTGCACGTGCTGTCCCGCGAACCGGGCGCGCCGCTGCACGGCCGGCTCACCTCCGAGCTGGTGAGCGAGCTGCTCCCGGTGGTCGGCCCGGTCGACGAGTGGTTCCTGTGCGGGCCGCTGGGCCTGGTCGAGAGCGCCCGGTCAGTGGTCGCCGCGACCGGGGCGCAAGTGCACGTGGAGCTGTTCCACGTCGGACCGGTGCCGGCCCCGCCGCCGTCTTCGTCCTCGGCGGGGGACGTCCACGTGGAGATCCGGCTGGACGGGCGGGCCACGTCGTTCACCATGGGCAGCGGCGAACGCGTCCTGGACGCGGCTCTCCGTCACCGCTCCGAACTCCCGTACGCCTGCCGCGGCGGAGTCTGCTCCACCTGCCGTGCCCGGGTGGTCTCCGGGACCGTCGAGATGGCGGCGAACTGGGCGCTGGACCCCGCCGAAACGGCGGCCGGATACGTGCTGACCTGCCAGTCCCATCCGACCTCGGAGCAGCTCGTCGTCGACTACGACGCCTGACCGCCTGCCGACGCCTCATCCCTGCGGATCACGGTTATGCGTGCCTCCTGGGCCGCTGAAGCATGCGTAACCCTGATCCGCAGGGAAACGGCGATCAGGTGGTCTCGATCTCAACCGGGATACGACTACGGCATATCGGGCGTTTCAATCGGTGTAGCACCCGGCCGTGAAAGTGTTCACAAGCTCTTGTCCAGCATCCGGGACGAGCGGTGATACTGGTGACGACCGGTACCCCACCTTCGAGGACTGGATCGTCTATGAGCGCACAGTCGCGCAGTTTGACCGTCGGCGTCATCGGCGCCGGGCGGGTCGGCGCCATCCTGGGCGCGGCGCTGGCCGCCGCGGGTCACCACGTGGTGGCCGCCTCGGGCGTATCCGCCGCCGCCAAGCACCGGATCGCCACCCTCCTCCCGCAGGCCCGCAACCTCCCGGCCGATCAGGTCGCGCGCGAGGCCCATGACCTGCTCATCATCGCCGTACCGGACGACGCGCTGGCCGCGGTGGTGGCCGGGCTCGCCGGAATCGGCGCGCTGCACCCCGGGCAGGTCGTGGTCCACACCTCCGGCGCGCACGGGCTGGGCGTACTGGAGCCGGCGCGAGCCGTCGGCGCCCGGCCACTCGCCTTGCACCCCGCGATGACCTTCACCGGTACGCCGGCCGACCTGGCAAGGCTCGAAGACGGCGTCTCCTTCGGCGTGACCGCTCCGCCGGAGCTGGCCGTCATCGCCCATGACCTCGTCGACGACCTGCAGGGTCAGCTCGAATGGATCGACGAGCAGGATCGTCCGCTCTACCACGCCGCCCTCGCGCACGGGGCCAACCACCTCGTGACGCTCGTCAACGAGGCGGCCGACCGGCTGCGGGACGCGGGCGTGACCCACCCGGAGAAGGTGCTCGGCCCGTTGCTGCGCGCTGCCCTGGAGAACGCCCTCGCCAGCGGGGATGCCGCCCTGACCGGCCCGGTTTCGCGGGGCGACGCGGGGACGGTCGCCAAGCACGTCGCCGCGCTGGGCACCGTCGCACCCGACTCGGTTCCCGCGTACCTCGCGCTGGCTCGGCGTACCGCCGACCGGGCGATCGCCGTCGGGCGGCTGCGCCCGACCGACGCCGAACCGCTGCTCGGCGTACTCGCCGGCAAGCCGGAGACGGTCCATTCATGAATCTCGTGACGAGTCGCGGGGACCTCAAAGCCGCGCGCGGGCAGGCGGACGGCCGCGTCGCGGTCGTGATGACCATGGGCGCCCTCCACGACGGGCACGCCACCTTGCTGCGGGAGGCCCGTAAGCGGGCGGATTTCGTCATCGCGACGATCTTCGTCAACCCGCTCCAGTTCGGCCCGAACGAGGACTTCCAGCGCTATCCCCGGACGCTGGACGCCGACCTGGAGATCTGCCGGGCGGAGGGCGTCGACCTGGTCTTCGCCCCGACGCCCGACGTGATGTACCCCGACGGCGATCCCGCGATCCTGATCGATCCCGGCCCGCTCGGCACCGAGCTGGAAGGCGCGGTACGCCCCGGCCACTTCGCCGGTGTCCTGACGGTCGTCTGCAAGCTCCTCCACCTGACGGCGGCGGACGCCGCGTTCTTCGGGGAGAAGGACTACCAGCAGCTCACCTTGATCAAGGCGATGGCCCGGACGCTGGACCTCGACGTCGAGATCATCGGGGTGCCGACCGTACGCGAGCCGGACGGCCTGGCGCTGTCCAGCCGGAACCGTTACCTCTCCGCCGACGAACGGACGCTGGCCCTGGCCCTGTCCCGAGCGCTGCGGGCCGGGGCTCAGGCCGCGCTCTCCGGTGCGGACGTGCTCGCCGCCGCGGGAGCAGAGCTGACGGCGGTGGAGGCCGACTACCTGCAACTGCGAGCCCCCGATCTCGGCCCGGCTCCGCGGACCGGCGAGGCGCGGCTGCTCGTGGCGGCCCGCGTGGGGACCACTCGCCTGATCGACAACACGCACATCCACCTGGGGAGCGACCGATGATCCGCACGATGCTCAAATCCAAGATCCACCGGGCGACGGTGACTCAGGCCGACCTCCACTACGTCGGCTCGGTAACAGTCGACTCCGAGCTGATGGCCGCGGCCGACCTCCTGCCGGGGGAGAAGGTCGCCATCGTCGACGTCACCAACGGCGCCCGGCTCGAGACGTACGTGATCGAGGGGGCGCCCGGCTCCGGCGTGATCGGCATCAACGGCGCGGCGGCGCATCTCGTCCACCCCGGCGACCTGGTCATCATGATCGCGTACGCGCAGATGGACGACGCCGAGGCGCGGGCGTATCAGCCCCGGGTGGTGCACGTCGACGCCGACAACAAGATCATCGAGCTGGGCGCGGACCCGGCCGAGGCCGTCCCCGGGATGGTCGGCGACCTGGTCAGCGGCCGCGCCTGACCCTCCCCCGCAGGCGCCGCGTGGCCCGGGGCGGCATGCATGATCATTGCGTCAGCCATGCTGTTTCAGCGGACATTTCGGCGCGTGAAACGACGTGGCTGACGCAATGATCACTTCGCCGCGGGAAGTGGGCGCCGCGCCGCGGGAAGTGGGCACTTCGCCGCGGGAACGGCGTGGCTGGTCATAGGCCGGCTTCGAGGTAGGACAGCGCCTCGTCGACGAGTTCGGCGAGGTCCTTCGCCGGATCGGCGATCCAGGTCTCGAAGACGGCGAGGATCGCCCCCATCATCGCGCCGGTCGTCGCGCGTACGCGTGGATGCTCAGCGGGCAGCCCGAGGTGCCGGCCGATGAGGTCGTCGAACAGGTGCTGCGTGTTGAGCCAGTTGTCCCAGACTCGCGCCTTGACCTGCGGCGTCGAGTACATGAGCGTGGTGCGTTCCCGGATGGCGTCGATCTCCTGCTGTGGCAGGCCGCTGAAGGTGCTCCGGATGACCTCCCGGATACGCCGGATCGGGGTGCCGGTCGGGGGCAGTTCATGCCACCGCTCGACGAACATCGGGTCGTACTCGTCCTGGATGATCACGTCTTCCTTGGTCGGGAAGTACCGGAAGAAGGTGGCCGGCGAGACTTCGGCGGCGGCCGCGATCTGATCCACGGTGGTGGCGTCGTAGCCCTGTTCGCGGATCAGTCGCATGGCCGCCTCCTGCAGCGCCTTGCGCGTCTTCGCCTTCTTCCGTTCGCGGAGACTCGGCGATGCGGGCGAGTCAGACCTCGAGTCGGGCATGTGCTGATTCTGCGACAGGGTCGGCGGTCGCGGTGGATCGCCCGGGCAGGAAGACTGCCGAGAGCACTGCTCCGAGCAGGACGACCGCTGCGCTGACGGCGAGCACCGCGTCCATCCCCGCCACGAAGGCCGGCACCGGGTCGAGGGTCGGGACGCGTACCGCCGCCAGCACGGACTCGGTCGCGGCGGAGGCGATCTCCGCGGGCAGCCCCGTGGTGTCCAGCCGCGCCGTGTAGACCGCCGAGAGCAGGCTGCCCAGGGCAGCCACCCCGAGCGCCCCGCCGACCTGCCGCATCGCCTGGACCGCGCCCGAGCCGACCCCGCTCTTGCCTTCGGGCAGACTGGCCAGCACGGCGTCCATCGCCGAGGGCATGCAGAGGCCGAGGCCGAAGCCCAGCGCGGTCAGCCAGGTGGCGGTCCAGGCGTACCCGTCGTCGTGGCTGGTCAGGGCGCCGAGTCCGAGCGCGACGGCCGACACCGCGAGGCCCGCCGACACCACCACCCGTGCGCCGAGCCGGGCCGCCACCCGGGTCCCGATCCGCGCCGCCACGATCAGGCCCGCGATCATCGGCAGCAACCGCACGCCCACGCCCAGGGCGTCATAGTTCATCGCGGCGGCGAGATACTGCGGCAGGACGAACAGCACGCCCATCATCGCGAAGCTCGCGGCCGTCGCGGCCAGCGAACCCCACAGGAAGTTCCGGTCCGCGAACAGCTTGCGGTCGATCAAGGGGTACGCCGAACGCCCGAGCCGGATCCAGAAGAGCCCGAGGACCACCACGCCGGCGGCGATCCACGGGAGCGCCCGCGGCCACCCGTCGACGGGGGCGAGGATGACGCCGTAGACGAAGGCGCCGAGGCCCGCCACCGAGAGCACCGCTCCGAGCAGGTCGACCCGCTGTGCCCGCGGGTCCCGGGATTCCGGGAGCAGGACGAGCGCCGCGATCACGGCCAACGCCACGATGGGCAGATTGATCAGGAAGATCGATCCCCACTGGAAGTGATCGAGGAGGTAGCCGCCGAGCACCGGGCCGATCGGCACCCCGAGGGCCACGGCGATGGACCAGGTGGCGATGGCGCGGGGCTGTTCGGCGCGGTCGAAGACGACCGGCAGCACCGACATGGTCAACGGCATGATCAGCGCCGCCCCGAGGCCCATGACCGCCCGCGCCACGACGAGCTGGGGCACGGCGTCGGCGTACGCGGCGACGGCGGAGGCCGCCCCGAACAGCAGCAGCCCGGCGACGAGCCACCGTTTGCGGCCGAGCCGATCGCCGAGCAGACCGGCCGGGAGCAGCGCCACCGCGAACACCACGATGTAGGAGTCGACGATCCACTGCAGGTCGTCGGTGCCGGCGTCGAGGTCGCCGGCCAGCGTCGGCAGCGCCACGTTGAGCACCGTCCCGTCCAGGCCGATGACCAGGACGGACAACGCCAGGACCGCCAGAATCCACCAGCGCGAGCGGCGTACTGAAGTGAGGGTAGCCATGTTTTGAGAGTAACTCTCAAAAGCGAGCAACTGTCAAGGCAACATGAACGGCGATCATGTCGTAAGCTCCGCTCTCCGACCTTGACGTCGGCATACATGGGGACTTGGGGAGTGACGAGATGCGTCGCTGGATCGCGACCGTGGCGCTGGCGGGCGCCGTTGTCTTGGGGCTGACCGGATGCGGCCTGCCGGACGGTGTCGACGGGAACCTGACCGACCAGTGGGCGGCGTTGCCTGCCCCGGAGGGCTTCACGCCCGAGGCGGGCACCTGTCACCTGGCGTACGCCACCACGGCGTACCGGCGCAGCTACTTCCCGATGAAGTGCGACGTCGCGCATATGACGGAGACCGTCTACGTCGGCACGACCGACGTCCTCAGCGCGCCGCCGAAGGCCGGGACGGCCGACTACGTCAAGCTGCTCCAGACTTGCGAGACCAAGGTCAACGAGTTCGTCGGCGGAGACTGGCACGACGGCCTGCTGTGGTTCGGATTGACCCTTCCGGGCGTCGAGGCCTGGGCCGGCGGTGCGCACTGGTACCGCTGCGAACTGGTGACGCTGGACCAGGTCTTCGGCGAGGAGGGCCAGCACACCGGCTCGCTGAAGGGCGAGCTGACCAAGCCGGGCTCGCCGATCCGTCTCGGCTGCTTCAGCTACGCCAGCGGCCGGAGCATCGCTCCCGTCGCCTGCACGAAGAAGCACAACGCGGAGTACGTGGGCACGGTCGCCGTGGCGAGCTACGCGGCCGCCAAGGACCGCACAAAGATGATCAAGGCCTGCCACCAGCGGATCGCCGCGTACGTCGGGATGAAGTACAGCAGCGACATGAAGTACCGCACCGGCGTGTTCTGGGACTCCCTGACGCAGACGGAGTTCGCCAACGGTGACCACCGGGTGCGCTGCTACGCCTGGTTCTCGCCGGACACGAAGACGAAGTCGATCAAGGGCGCCGGAGCCAAGGCCCTCCCCATTCACTACGCGTGACGTCAGTGACCGCGCTTACGTTTCCGTAGTGCAAACGCCCGGGGAACGGTTGACTGTCCTTATGCCAGACACCGTTGGGTCAGCGCGGGCGTGGCTGCCCACGAGGTTGCCCGCTCCCGAGCCCGGTTGGGCCGAGTCGACCGACGTCGTCGTGATCGGATCGGGCGTCGCCGGGCTCACCACCGCCCTGCACCTGCGGGAGGCCGGGCTGCACGTCACGGTCGTCACCAAGGTCAACATCGACGACGGGTCGACCCGCTGGGCCCAGGGCGGGATCGCGGCGGTGCTCGACCCGTTCGACACCCCGGCCGCCCACGCCGAGGACACCATGGTCGCCGGGGTGGGCCTGTGCGATCGAGCGGCCGTCGATGTGCTGGTCAGCGAAGGCCCCGACCGCGTACGCGAGTTGATCCGCTGGGGTACGCAGTTCGACCGCAATCCGGACGGCTCGCTGATGCTGACCCGCGAAGGCGGGCACCACGCGAATCGCATCGTCCACGCGGGCGGCGACGCCACCGGGGCGGAGGTCCAGCGGGCGCTGCACACGGCGGTGCACCGCGATCCGTGGATCCGCCTCGTGGAGCACGCGCTCGTGCTCGACCTCCTGCGTGACGCGAGCGGCCGGGCCTGCGGCATCACGCTGCACGTGCTCGGCGAGGGCCGGCCCGACGGCGTGGGCGCGATCCACGCGCGCGCGGTCGTCCTGGCCACCGGCGGCATGGGCCAGATCTTCGCCGCCACGACCAATCCGATCGTGTCCACCGGAGACGGTGTCGCGCTCGCGCTGCGAGCCGGAGCGACCGTGACCGACCTCGAGTTCGTCCAGTTCCACCCGACCGCGCTCTACCTGCGCAGCAGCGGTTCGGCCCAGCAGCCGCTGGTCTCCGAGGCGCTGCGCGGCGAGGGGGCGTACCTGGTCGACGGGGATGGCAAGCGTTTCATGGTCGGCCAGCACGACCTGGCCGAACTGGCCCCCCGCGACATCGTCGCCAAGGGCATCCATCGGCAGTTGCTCGCCAGCGGGGCGGAGCACGTCTACCTCGACGCCCGGCACGTCGAGCGGGTGACCGAGCGGTTCCCGACGATCACGGCGTACTGCCGCACGGCGGGCATCGACCCGGCGCAGGACCTGATCCCGGTCGCGCCGGCCGCCCACTATGCCAGCGGCGGGGTCCGCACCGACCTGCACGGGCGCACGTCCATCCCGGGCCTGTACGCCTGCGGCGAGGTCGCCTGCACCGGTGTGCACGGCGCGAACCGGCTCGCCTCGAACTCGCTGCTGGAAGGGCTCGTCTTCAGCCGCCGCATCGCCGCCGACATCGCCGCCGAGAAGCCCGGCTTCGCCGACCCGGTCGACGCGTACGAGGTTCCCGGCGGCGAACCGCCGTCCCCCGAGGGCGAGGCGACCTGGCGAGCCAACCTGCAGACCGCCATGAGCCGGGGCGCCGGCGTCCTGCGTACGGCGGCGGGGCTGGCCGAGACCCAGGCCGTGCTCGCCGAACTCGCCACCCGTACGCCACGACGCGGCACCGACGGCTGGGAGCTGACCAACCTCCTCACCGTGGCGTCCGCCCTGGTCCGGGCGGCGTCGCTGCGGGAGGAGACGCGCGGCTGCCACTGGCGCGAAGATCACCCCCAGGCCGAGGAGAGCTGGCGGGGGCACCTCCTCGCCCGGCTCGCCGACGGCGGCGTCACCGACGAATGGGAGCCCATGGCATGAGGGAACAGACCGCGCGAGCGCTCCGCGCCGAGGGCATGGACCCCGGCGAGGTCCAGCGCATCGTCCAGACCGCGCTCCTCGAAGATCTCGGCCCGACCTGGACGGACGTCACCAGCTTCGCCACCATCCCGGCCGGGCAGACCGACGTCGGGGACATCGTCGCCCGGGCCTCCGGCGTGGTCGCCGGACTGCACGTGGCGGCAGCCGTCTTCGAAGAGGTCGAACTGCTGGTGATCGAGGATTCGGGCGGTGTGCGTACAAGCGTGGACTTGATCGCGCGAGACGGTGCGCGAGTGACCCGCGACGACGTGCTGGCCACGGTGAGCGGCCCCACCCGCGTGCTGTTGATGGCCGAGCGGACCGCGCTCAACCTGTTGTGCCGGATGTCCGGGGTGGCGACCCACACGCGGGCCTGGGCCGACGAGCTGACCGGGACCACCGCGACCGTGCTCGACACCCGCAAGACCACGCCGGGGCTGCGCGTGCTGGAGAAGTACGCGGTCCGCGCCGGCGGCGGCACGAACAAGCGCATGGGCCTCTACGACGTCGCGATGATCAAGGACAACCACAAGCTCGCGGCGGGCTCGATCACCGCGGCCTACCAGCGGGTACGCGAGACCTTCCCGGACGTGCCGGTGCAGGTGGAGGTCACGACGCTGGCCGAGGCCGTCGAGGCGGCCGACGCCGGAGCCGACTTCCTGCTGCTGGACAACATGGCGCCGGACCTGCTGCGACAGGTCGTCGCCGAAGTGGGCGAGCGGGTGGAGCTGGAGGCGACCGGCGGCCTGACGCTGGAAGTCGCCCGGAAGTACGCCGAAACCGGCGTCGACTACCTCAGCGTCGGTGGCCTGACCCACTCGTCCCCTATCGTGGACATCGCGTTGGATCTGCGACCCCGGGGCTGACCTTGCTGCTGTGTATCGACATCGGTAACACGAATACGGTGCTCGCCACCTTCGAGGGCGACAAGATCGTGCACTCCTGGCGGGTGAAGACCGACGCCCGCAACACCGCCGACGAACTCGGCCTGATGTTCCGCGGGCTGCTGGCCGGGGACAACGTCGAGATCACCGGGGTGGCCGCGTGCTCGACCGTCCCGGCGGCGCTGCGCTCGCTGCGGACGATGCTGTCGCGGTACTACGGCGGCATCCCGACCGTGATCGTCGAACCCGGCGTGAAGACCGGCGTTCAGCTGGCCATCGACAACCCCAAGGAAGTGGGCAGCGACCGGGTGGTCAACACGCTGGCCGCCCACACCCTCTTCGGCGGGCCGGCCATCGTCGTCGACTTCGGCACCTCGACCAACTTCGACGCGGTGAGCGAGCGCGGGGAATTCCTGGGCGGCGTCCTGGCCCCGGGGATCGAGATCTCGGTCGAGGCGCTGGCCGCCCGCGCGGCCCAGCTGCGCAAGGTGGAGCTGATCAAGCCGCCCAAGGTCATCGGGAAGAACACCGTCGAGTGCCTCCAATCCGGGGTCGTCTACGGCTTCGCCGGGCAGGTGGACGGCATCGTCGAGCGGATGATCGGCGAACTCGGCCCGGTGACCGCCGTCATAGCGACCGGCGGACTCGCCCCGGTGGTGGTCGGCGAATGCCGCACGATCACCCATCACGAGCCGATGATCACGCTGATCGGCCTCCGCATGATCTTCGACCGCAACCTTTAGCCTTTCCCGGGCGTTCTCCGCGCGCCTCCCTCGGGTTTTTCTGCGCGATCATGAACTTATGGTCGTGCTCGACCGGCGTGTCGTGTCCCGGGCGCCCTGATCGTTCCCCTGAGCAGGTGATCGACCTTGCTCAGGGCGTACGCGCTCCCAAAGCCACGTCAATTGCTTGGCCTGGGCATTCGCCGTCGTGCGTACTGCCTTATTGGTTCCCTTTTCCTTCAGGGGCGTCGCCGATGCTCGCCGACTGAAATTCACCGGGCCGAAGCGGCGATCGGCGCGGCGGTGGGCGTACGCGGCCGTCCGATACGAATGAGCGGAACCGCGTCGGGTTCGGTGAATGACGAGTGTCCAACCGTCGCCGAACGGCTTTCCGACGCGCGATTGGACGGGCCGCGTACGCCTGTGAGCGCTGGATCGGCAGCCAGGCCAGGGTTGACCAGGTCAGCGAACTACGAGCGAGCGGCTGAATACCAAGGGCGACGGCGATCGTCGAATCTTTCGATCCGGATCGCATTTCTCGCCGTACGCGAAAATCACGAAACGACAGCGGGCCTTGGCCGTATGCGACCTATTATCGCTATGCTGCTTCCAACGTACATTGGACACGGGAATCCCGGTGATGGAGGCAAGTAATGGCGAGGCAGCAGATCGTCGTCTACAAGGATGATCTGGACGGGACCGAAGAGGGCGTGCGTCCGGTGAAGTTCGGGCTGGACGGCGCGAACTACGAGATCGACCTCGGGCCCTCCAACTACGCGAAGCTGAAGGAGATCCTCGAGCCGTACATCGAGGCGGGGACGAAGGTCAGCGGACGCGCCCCGGCCGGGCGGGTGGCTCCGGCGCGCCGGGCGGCGGCAGCGGCCGAGCAGAAGGAGTTCAACGCTCGGGTGCGGGACTGGGCGGCCAAGAACGGCCACAAGGTCAAGCCGCGCGGGCGGGTTCCGGAGAAGATCATCGACGCGTACCACCAGGCGGGCGGCAAGTAGACCGCCTGGCGGGGCGGGCGACGCGCGGGAACTCACCTGCGAATTTCGCTGTCCGCGTACAAGGGTGCGGGCATGGAACACCGCAGTGTTGAGTGAGGTTGGCTCATACGTCGGTGGCAACGGCGGCCGGCGGGGGTAATACCCCTGTCCAGGCCGCTTTGTCATAGACGGAAAGTGACCAACCGGATACACAACGGTGACCGGACCGACGGCACGCGGACCCCAGCAGTGTCGGCGGTCAGCGATAGAGTGATGAGAAAGCCGCGAAGCGCGGTAAACGTGAGGAGCTCGGAGATGTTTGAGCGGTTCACCGACCGAGCGCGTCGGGTGGTGGTTCTGGCCCAGGAAGAGGCCAGGATGCTCAACCACAACTACATCGGAACCGAGCACATCCTGCTCGGCCTGATCCACGAGGGCGAGGGCGTCGCGGCGAAGGCGCTGGAGAGTCTCGGCATCTCGCTGGAGGGTGTCCGCCAGCAGGTGGAGGAGATCATCGGTCAGGGCCAGCAGGCCCCGAGCGGCCACATCCCCTTCACCCCCCGCGCCAAGAAGGTGCTGGAGCTGAGCCTGCGGGAGGCGCTGCAGCTCGGCCACAACTACATCGGCACGGAGCACATCCTGCTTGGGCTGATCCGCGAGGGTGAGGGCGTCGCCGCCCAGGTCCTCGTCAAGCTCGGCGCCGACCTCAACCGGGTCCGGCAGCAGGTCATCCAGCTGCTCTCGGGCTACCAGGGCAAGGAGCCGGCGGCCGCCGGAACCAGTGCGACGGGCGAGACCGCGCCGTCGACGAGCCTGGTGCTCGACCAGTTCGGTCGCAACCTGACCCAGTCGGCGCGGGAGGGCAAGCTCGACCCCGTGATCGGCCGGGAGAAGGAGATCGAGCGGGTCATGCAGGTGCTGTCCCGCCGGACGAAGAACAACCCCGTGCTGATCGGTGAGCCGGGCGTCGGCAAGACGACCGTCGTCGAGGGCCTGGCGCAGAAGATCGTCAAGGGCGAGGTGCCGGAGACGCTCAAGGACAAGCAGCTCTACACGCTG
>JABFYB010000109.1 GCA_013361475.1 Hamadaea sp. | reverse complement strand
CCCTCGGTCATCGTGGAGAAGCGCGGCCGTGGCGCGATGGTGGCGGCCGTCGCGGCGGCGCTGGTCGCCGTGGTGGCCGCCGGCGTCGTCGTGGTCCTGATGCTGAATCGGGGCACTGATCCGGCCGGTCCCGGCCCGCAGACCGCCGAATCCCAGTCGGCGGGCGCCCAGCACGGCCCGGCCACCAATCTGACGATCAGTGATCGCGGCGACTCCATCACGTTGCGCTGGACCGATCCCGCCGGCGGCTCCGCCGGATTCGCCGTGAAGATGGGGGCCAGCCGGGACGCGATGAAGCTCGTGACCGGCAACCTCGGCGCGAAGCCCACCTTCACCATCACCGGACTCAATGCCAAGTTCTCCTATTGTTTCAGCGTCGTGACGATTTACTCGGGGGCGGAGATCTACGAATCGAACCCCGTATGCACGACGCGAGGCAGTGCGAAGCCTAGCTGAGCAGCGGTTTTTCACTCTCCTGCAAGGACTCGGTCAGTCCGGGCGACATTGTCCACAGCCGGACAACCGCGCCTTTTCGATGTCGGCCGCGGGACCTATGATGACGTCCGGCTTCAGGGAGAAACGCCATGACGAGCGAGCCGGCCGAGCCGGCTCGCGAATGGGGAGGGCGAACCATGGTGGATCTGTCACCCGGCGCCATCGGACGCCGTGCCCGCACCAAGGGTGGCATCGTCACGATCGCGACGGTGCTGGCTCTGGTCGCGGGGGTGGCGTTGACGTGGTTCGGGCTGGGGGCCAAGGACCACGCGGCGGCCAACTACGACTCCAGCTCGTGGCTGTGGAGTTCGCTCAAGGGTGAGATGGCCCGGGTCAACGGCGTCACCGGCCGAGTCGACACCCGCATGGGCGTGCCGAACACGGCGGGGCACACGATGCAGGTCAGCCAGACCGACCGCTTCCTCGTGCTGCGCGACGTCAACACCGGCAAGCTCGACGCCTTCGACCTCGCGACCCTGCAGTCGTCGGGCACGGCCACCAGCACCTCCGGCCTCGGCGTGACGGTCGCGCTCAACGGGGACGCCGCGTTCCTCATCGATCCCGCGCAGGGTGTCGTCCGCCAGATCGACCCGCGGACGCTGGCCGGCATCGGCGAGCCCATCCACTTCCCCCCGGGCATCACCGGCGGGACCTTCGACGGCAAGGGCCGGCTCTGGATCGCCATTCCCGAGGAGGGGACGGTCGCCGCGGTCGAGCCGACCGGACCGGCGCCCTCAGCCGGCGGCACCGGCGGTGCCGCCTCGCCGACCAGGGTGAAGACGGTGACCGTGGCCGACCGCAGCCACGACCTCGTCGTATCCACTCTGGACAGTGGCGTCGCCGTGCTGGACCGCACCAACGGCAAGCTCACCACGGTCATCGACGAGCAGCAGCGTCAGGTCGGCCTCGACCTCCAGGGCACCGGCGCGCTGCCCAACCGGACCAACGGCCCCGACGTGCCGGTCACCGTGGTCGACGGCAAGCACGTCTTCGTGGTCGCCGGGGACAAGGTCACCGACTTCACCGTGCCCGGCGCCGGAGCCAAGCTCAAGCCGGCCGTCGCCTGGTCCGGCCGGTTCTACGTCGCCGACGAGACCAACGGCGCGATCTATGTCCTCGACCGGGACGGCAAGCTGCTGGACACCATCGCCTTCAAGGAGGCGAACGGGCCGATCGACCTGGAGGTCCGGGAGAACCGGCTGTTCATCAACGCGCCCAACGCCGCGTCGGCCCGGGTGGTGGACGACAACGGCAACGTGAAGGTCGTCGACAAGTTCGTCAACGACGTCCTCGGTGGCGAGCCGCCGAAACTGCCGCCGCCCCCGCCGCCCACCCCGCCGGTCGGCAAGCCGGGCGCGGTCAAGAACCTCAAGGCCGTCGCGGGCAACACGCAGGCCCGGGTCACCTGGGGCCGGGCGTCGGACAACGGCTCGCCCATCCAGAAGTACGTCGTCGAGGGCAACGGGCAGACCTTCACCGTCGGCGCCGACCAGCGGTCACTGGTGATCACCGGGCTGGTGAACGGCCAGAAGTACAACTTCACCGTCTGGGCGGTCAACGCCAAGGGAACCGGTCCGAAGCGGACGAGCAACACGGTGACGCCGAGCTTCGAGGTCCCGGATCCGCCGCTCACCGTCAAGGCGGTCGAGAAGCCGGACGGCACGGTGGCCGTCACCTGGGACAAGGCCAACGGGCAGGGCCACAACATCGCCCGCTACGAGGTGACCGCGGTGTCCAACGGCGCCAACGCGCCCATCGGCGCCGCCACCACCAACGCCCTGACCGTCAAGGCGGGTGACCTCGAATACGGCACGCAGTACACGTTCAGCGTGATCACGGTGAACGACATCGGCGTCGCGTCGAAGGCCTCGGTGGTCAGCAACACCGTCGTCCCGTTCACCAAGCCGGCCGCCGTCAAGGGCCTGTCCGCGACGACGGTGACGAGCGCCAAGGGCACCATCAAGGTGAGCTGGACGCCGGGGTCGGACAACGGCCGTCCCATCAGCGAGTACCAGGTGACCGTCAACGGCGCCACGAAGTCCACGACCGGCCTGAGCCTGACCTGGAACGGGCTCGCCGACGGCGCGACGGTCCAGGTCTCGGTGGTGGCGGTCAACGAGGCCGGGACCGGCCCGGCGGCGAAGACGACGGCCAAGACGCTGGCCGCGCCGGTACGCAGCGCCGAGAACGCCAGCACGACGTACGCCGCGGTGGCGGTCGCCGCCACCTTCACCGGTGACGCCGTCACCTGCAAGCTGACGGTCGCCGGGCAGTCGTCGGTCACCGACACCTCGTGTGCCAACGGCACCAAGCTCAGCGTCGGGGTGAACCGGGCCGACAAGGCGTACTCGTGGACGCTGGTGGTCAGCAACGCGGCCGGCTCCTACACCGCCTCCGGCACCGCCCGGACGGCCAAGCTGTCGGCGACCTCGCAGTGCAACGGCTGTTCCGAGGGCGTCTACGAGTACAAGGACAACGGCGACGGCTACCTGGAGCAGACCAACGGCTGCTGTGCCAACGGCGTCTACCATCGGGACGGTCAGTCGATCAACCCCGTCTGCCGGGGCACGGGCGTGAGCATCTACGCCGCCGGGGAGAACAACAACCGGCGCAGCACCGGCTGGGTGATGGTCAACGACCCGTACTACATCCCGCTGGCGTACACCGACATCTCCGACGGAGAGTTCGGCAACCTACCGGTCTGTTGACGCCGGCCGCCCCGACCACTACGACACACGAGGGACGACGTGAACCAGCCCCAGCCGCCGCTGACCCCCGCTCAGGTCACCGCCTTCGCCGACCTGTCCGCCCGGCTCACCGGAGCCGTCGGCACGGTCGTCCTCGGCAAGCCCGAAGTGGTGCGGCTGGGGCTGATCTGCCTATTCGCGCAGGGGCATGTGCTGCTGGAGGACGTGCCCGGCGTGGGCAAGACGACGCTGGCCCGGGCGATGGCCAGCGCGGTGCAGGGGCAGTGGCGGCGCGTGCAGTTCACCCCGGACCTGCTGCCCTCCGACGTCACCGGCGTCACGATCTTCAACCAGGCGACGCGGGGGTTCGAGTTCCACCCGGGCCCGATCTTCGCCAACATCGTGATCGCCGACGAGATCAACCGGGCCTCGCCGAAGACGCAGTCGGCGCTGCTGGAGGTCATGGAGGAACGCACGGTCACCGTCGACGGCGTACGCCACTCGGTGCCCCGCCCGTTCCTCGTCGTCGCGACGCAGAACCCGGTCGAGATGGACGGCACCTACCGGCTGCCGGAGGCGCAGCTCGACCGGTTCCTCATGAAGCTGTCCGTCGGTTATCCCAGCGAGCTGGTCGAGATCGAGGTGCTGCGCGGGGCCAACATCCGTTCGCCGGAGGCCATCGAACCGATCTGCACCACCGACACGATCGCCGAGGCGATCCGGCTGGCCCAGCGCGTGCACACCGCCGACCCGCTCTATGCGTACGCGGTGCGCCTGGCCGCCGCGACCCGTGACCACAAGCACGTTCGGGTCGGGGTCAGTCCCCGGGGTGTGATCGCGTTGACGCGGGCGGCGGCGGCGTACGCCCTGACCGAGGGCCGTGGCTTCGTCCTGCCCGAGGACTTCAAGGCGTTGGTGGAGCCGGTGTTCGCGCACCGCATCCTGCTCACGCCGGACGCGCAGCTGCGCGGGGTGACCGCCGCCGAGGTTCTGCAGGACGCGATCGAGTCGGTTCCGGTGCCGTTGCCCGGTCAGGCTGACACGCGGTCCCGATGAGGCTCGCGGCCCGCCTGCCGATCACACCGCGTGGCCTGGGCCTGGGCGTCGGTGGAGCACTGCTGGCGCTCGCCGGGATCCGGTTCGGCTATCCCGAACTGGTGGTGGTCGGCGCGACGGCGTTCGTCGCCATCGTCTGCGCGCTCGCGTACGGCGTGTGGCGTCCGCGCCTGGAGGTGGCCCGTTCGGTCGACCCTGATCGAGTCGGCCGCGGCGAAGGCAGCCATGTGGTCCTGACGGTCCGCAATTCCAGCCGCCTGCTCGCGGCGAGCCTGGTCGCCGAGGACGCCTGTGGCCGGCTGGGCGGCGACGGGCAGACGGTCCACGACAAGGTCGCGGTCGCCGTGCCGGTCTTGCGGCTGCGCGCCGGAGCCACCATGGACGTCGGCTATCCCGTGCCGACCGGCCGCCGGGGGGTGGTCCAGGTCGGTCCGCTGCGGGTCACCCGGCGCGATCCGCTGGGCCTGCTGTCGCTGGGTCGCGACCACGGCGGGTCCGCTTCGATCTGGGTGCATCCGCGGATCCACCCGATCCAGGCGGTCCCGGCCGGGGTCAGCCGGAGCATGGACGGCCGCATCGACCGGGTCCCGCACGGGAGCATCACCTTCGACGCGCTCCGCGAATACGTCTTGGGCGACGAACTGCGGCATGTCCATTGGCGGACGAGTGCCAAGGTCGGCGAGCTGATGGTCCGCGAGCACCTCGACACCAGCCTGCCGCGGATCGTCGTCCTGCTGGACGACCGCGCCGAGTCCTGGTCCGCCCCCGCCGAGCCCGAGGGCGAGATCGCGGCGTTCGAGGGAGCCTGCGAAGCGGCGGCGTCGGTCATCGCGGCCGCCGTTCGCGAAGACCTGCCGGTCGTGCTGCACACCGTGAGCGGGCGCGCCGTCGCCGGGCACCGGGGCAGCGCCCAGCCACAACTCGATGCCCTCGCGGAGGTCACCCCATCGGCTACAACCGATGGGTTAGACACTGTGGACAGTCGGCTGGCCAATGCCGCGAACCGCCTCCGTCAGCACCGGCCCGGTGACACACTGGTCTACCTGACCGGCACCGCAGGCGTCGCCGACCTCGGGCTGGTAGGCGCGCTGCGAGGGGCCTTCCCCACCGTCGTCACGGGGATCCTCGGCCCCCTCGGCCCGGACGAACCCCAGCCCGGTGGGGCCGGGATGCTGTTCCTGCGAGCCGAGGACGGCGTCGAGTTCGCCGCCGAGTGGGAGGGGGTCGGCCGATGGTGAGGCTGGTCCGCGCGCTCGGCGTACCGGTGTTGCTGGCCGGGATGATCGTGCTGGCCGGGTGGACGCTCGGCGGCATCTACGACGGGCCGCTGCTGTTCCAGCTGGTCGCCGGGGCCGGGGTGGCCAGCGTGCTGCTCGCCGTGGCGGTGCGACGGCTGCCGTCCTACGCGGACGCTCCGTTGTCGGTGCTCGGGCTGCTGGCGTACCTGGCGTTGGCGGTGTGGCTCTCGGCCCGGCAGGCCGACATCCCCGGCAGCCTGCCCGAGGTCGCCGCCGACGCGGTCGCGAACGGCATCCCCCGGCTGCTGACCGCGCTCGTCCCGGTCGAGCCGCAGCCGGACACCGTCGTCATCCCGGTCATCGCGGCCTGGCTGGCCGGGCTGACCGCCGCCGAACTGGCCGGTCGCGCCCAGCGGACGCTGCTCAGCCTGCTCCCGCCGACGCTGCTCTACGGGGGCGCCCTGTTCCTCGTCGGGCCGCATCGCGGCGGGCTGGGCACCGGCCTGATCTTCGCCGGGCTCGCCATCGCCGCCCTGGCCTTGACCGGCACCAGCGCGGCGCGAGCCGCCGCACCCGATCCGGTGCGGACCGACCGCATCGACGCGGTCACCCGGCGCGCGTTGCAGGTCCGGGCCGCCGTCGCCGCCCTCGCCGGGGTCACCGTCATCGTCGCCGTCGCCGCGCTGCTCGGGCCGGGTCTGGCCGGGGTGGTCGACAAGCCGCCGGTCGACCCGCGGGCGTACGTGACGCCACCCCAGCTCGACGCGCTCGACCAGAATCCGCTCATCCGGCTCTCCGGCTGGGCGGTCAACCCGACCGAGCACCTGCTCGACACGAACCTCAGCGCGGACAGCGCGATCCGGCTCGCGGTGCTCCCCGACTACGACGGCGTGACCTGGCATGTCTCCGGCGAGTACCGGCCCGCCGCGCGGACGCTGCCGTCGCCGCCGGCGCCACCGGCCGCCGCGCCCGGCGCCGAGCAGGCCATCGCGAAGGACGCCACGGTCACCCAGGACATCACGGTGGTCGGGCTCGGGGGCAAGCTGCTGCCCGCGGTCGCGAGCGCGCGCCGCGTCGACGGCCTGCGGGTCAGCGTCGACGTCGACAGCGGCACCCTCATGCTGCCCACCGGCCTCACGCCGGGCATGTCGTACGCCGTGACGTCGGTGCAGACCGTGCCGGACGAGAACACGCTGCCCATGGCGGACGTGCCGACCGGTCCGGAGGTCAGCCGTTACCTGGCCGTCGGCAGCGGCACGCTTCCGGAGCGGATGCGGCAGCTCGTCGAGCGGCTGGCCGCCGACAACTCCGCCGCGTACGCCCGAGCGTCGGCGATCGAGCAGTTCCTGGCGACCCACTACCGCCTCGACGGCGGGGCGCCGAGCGGGCATGCCCTGCCCAATCTCGACTACTTCCTGTTCGGCGACAAGACCGGCTACGGCGGCGGGAAGGGCACCGCTGAGCAGTTCGCCGCGGCGTACGCCGTCCTCGCCCGGATGATGGGCCTGCCCGCGCGGGTGGTCGTCGGGTTCCACGCGAAGAAGGGCGCCTCGCAGGTGCTCGCCTCCGACGCGTACGCCTGGCCGGAGGTCCTGTTCGCGGGGGTCGGCTGGGTGGCGTTCGATCCACTGCCCCGCCCGGGTCAACAGCCTGAACCGCTGGAGGAGCAGTTCAAGCCGAAGCCGGAGCCGTCGACCGAGCCCCCGTCGCAGGAACCGCTGCCAACCGAGTCGGTCTCGGCCTCGGCCGCCGTCCCGTCGGGTTCGGGCGGCTCCGCCGCCGCGGCCGGGTCGGTGCTGCCGATGGTCGGCGCGGGCGCTGGTGGCCTCTTCGTGCTGGTCCTGGCCGGTCTCCTGGTCGCCTTGCTGGTCGCGCGCCGGGGGCTGCGGCGACGGCGGCTCGACGAGGGAACCCCGGCCGACCGGGTGGCCGGGGCCTGGCTCGAGGTCTCCGACGCGCTGCGCCTGGCCGGGCAGGGCAGTCCGCAGCACCTGACGGCGGCCGAGGTGGCGGCCTTCGCCGGGGAGGCGGCCGCCCCACCGGGGCGCAAACACGTCCGGCTGCCCGCCCCCCGGCTCGACGACCTCGCGTGGCTGGTCAACGCGGCCGAGTTCAGCGCCGGCCGGCTGGCCGAGGACGACGCGCATCGGGCTCGGGCAAGCGCCACGGCGTACGTCGGGGAGCTTCGCGCCCGCCGTTCGTGGTGGCGGCGACTCATCTGGTCCATTCATCCGGGGCCACTGCGGTGGCATCGGCGAGGATAAGGCAGACTCCCCTCATGCTCGGGTTCGCCGCGGGTACCCCAGTAGCAGGCCGTTACCTCCTCGTGGAGCGTCTAGCGGCGTCGCCTGGTGCGCAGATCTGGTCGGCCTTCGACGACGTGCTGGGCCGCCCCGTCGCGGTCAAGTTCTTCCCGGCCGCCGCCGGTGACGAACACAGCCTGATGGCCCTGCGCGCGCGGGCGCGCGCGGCGGCCCGTGTCAGCCATCCGCATCTGGTCGGCGTCCTCGACGTCGGCGAGGCGTTCACCGTGGACGGTGCGCCCACCCCGTTCGTCGTGCTGAGCCTGGTCGAAGGCGAGCTGCTCGGCGACCGGCTGACCGGCGAGTCCCTGTCGGCGGCGGAGGCGGCGCAAATAGGCGCCCAGGTCGGCCAGGCGCTCGCCGCACTGCACCGGCGGGGACTGACGCACGGCGAGGTCGACGCGGGCAACGTCGTGCTGACCGCCACCGGAGCCGTCCTCCTGGGCGTCGTCGGCTCCGCGCAACTGGGCTGGGACACCGACGCGGCCACCGAATACGACGACGTCCGCGCGCTCGGGCTGCTCGTGGAGTCGAGCGTGCGGGAGGTGCCGCCCTCGCTGGCCGCCCTCGGCGTACGCGCGACCCGGGTCGGCCAGACCGCGGCGGACCTCGCCACGGCGTACGCCGCCCTGACAGCGTCCTCGCCTGTCCCGGCGGCCATTCGCCCC
>JABFYB010000766.1 GCA_013361475.1 Hamadaea sp. | reverse complement strand
CTGATCCTCATGTGCGCCGTCACCCTGACCGCGCGGACGATCGCCCGGCCCGAAGAGGACGGCGGCATGGAGCTCCTGCTGGTCAATCCATTGTCCCGCAACGCGTTCGCCCTCCAGCGGCTCACTGCCACCGGGGCGGCCGTCACTCTCGTCGCCGCGATCCCGTGGATACTGCTGAGCCTCATCGTCCCCGGCATCGGAATGGACATCTCGCTGTCCAACGTCGCCGCCGCGTGCGTCGGCCTGATCGCCCTCGTGTGGTGCTTCACGGGGATCGCCTTCCTCGTCGGAGCGGCCGGTGGACGGCGTACGACGGTCCTGGCGGTGACCGGCGCCATCGCCGTCGCCACCTACATGGCCAACGCGATCGGCGGCATGTTCGCCGGCGTCAGCTGGTTGACCTGGCTGTCGCCGTTCCACTACTTCATCGGCACCGACCCGTTGCACACCGGCTGGCACCCCGTCGAACTGCTCGTCCTCCTCGTCACCGGAGTCGCCACCGCCGCGGCCGGAGTCATCCTGTTCGATCAGCGCGATGTCGGCGTCTGAGCAGGACCGGCTCGCCGAGGAGTGCGCCAGAATTCTGCGTACGGAACCCGGCGGCGCGCGAACACGCGCTGCCGGGCAGCTCGGCGCCGATGCCGCTGACGCCGGAGTCGCGGTGCGCGACCTGACCGGAGCCATGCTGACCGCCTGCTCCCAGGTCTGGGCAGAAGCCGAGCCGACCGCCGGCACCGCCGCCGCGACGTACGCACGCGCCACCGAGCTGTTGACCGTTCTGCGGACGGCGCTGGACGCGGCGATCGCCGGACACGACCGCAGCGCTCACGCGGAACTGGTCCGGAACGACGCCGACCGCGCCGCTTTCGTCAACGATTTGCTCACCGGACGCGCCGACCCCGGAGTGCTGGCCCAGCGGGCGAATCGGTACGGCATCCGGCTGGCCGCCTCGCACACCGTTCTCGTCGTCCGCTCGGCCGGTCTCACCGCCGACGTCGCCCATCGGGTGGACGGCGCACTGGCGGCCAGGTACGGCGACGGCAACACCCTGACGACGTTGCGCCACCCGGATCTCGTGTGCATCAGCGCCGGTGGACTTCGTGGCGTGGCGGCGGAGCTGGCTCATCTGCTGGTCCGGCTGCTGGGGGCCGGCGGTTGGCAGATCGGCGTCGGGCGTACGCACACCGGCGTCCAGGGCCTGGCCGCCTCGCTCGACGAGGCCCGCAACGCCCTCGACCTGGCCGCCAAACTCGGCTTCACCGCACCGGTGCTGAACGCCGCGGACTTGTTGGTGTTCCCGGTCCTGCTCCGTGACCGCGAGGCGATCACCGACCTCGTCACCACGGTCCTCGGTCCCCTGCTGGACGCACGGGGCGGCCCCCAACCGTATGTGGACACTCTGGCGGTGCTCTTCGACAATCAAGGCAATTACACCGCCACCGCCCGGCACCTCCATCTGTCCGTTCGAGCCGTGACCTATCGCCTCGACCGCCTTCAGGCCTTGACCGGATATCACCCGGGCGAACCCACCCAGCGCTTCACACTCCAGGCTGCCGTCCTCGGCGCCCGTCTGCTCGGCTGGCCCGGCTGACCGGTGCCTCCCGGCGCCAGGTCACGACTGCGATGGAAGACGTCGCCCGGCTCCGGCCGGGTGGGCGCGCCACAGCGAAGGCTGGGTGGGCCCGGTCGAGCCCGCCCAGCCTTTTCAGCACCGGATTCAGAGGAGCCAGCGGTGGCGCTGCACGAACGGCAGCCGGGCCCACCAGCGACCCAGGCCCCAGGTCTGGCCCGCGTAGGTCAGCGCCAGCACCACGGTGGTGATCCCATAGATGACGTGGTAGTCGGTGATCGGATTGGTCGACCCGCTGGGCGTGCCGTCGGCGGCGGTGCGGTCGAGCGGGAACTCGGCCAGCCACATCATCGACATCATCGCCACGGCCGCGCCGGCGGCGATGCGCATGCCGATGCCGAGGATCAGGGCCGTGCCGACGCCGGCCAGGCCGGCCATGAACAGCCAGTCCGCCCACCAGGTACCGGCGATGTTGTGGAAGAACGTCTGCAACCCGGCGGGGCCGAGATCGACGTTGGCGAGGAAGCCCTTCGTCGGCGACCCGCCGTTGATCCAGGCCCGGGCTTCCGGGGTGGCGAAGCCGAGGCCGAACGTCTTGTCCAGGAACGCCCACAGGAAGACGGTGCCGGTGGCGATCCGCAAGACGGCGAGCGCCCGCGCGGCGGTGTGGGTGAGCATCGATCCGGGTGCCTCCGCGCGTTCGCGGTGCAGAACCGGTGCCTTGTGCGGTGTGGCGGTCATGACGTCTCTCCCGTCAGCCTTGCCCTTTCGTTGTCGACCTCACTTTCCCGCGTTCCGGTGTGGTGCAACTGAGGCGAACCGCCCGACCCGGCCGGGACCAAAGACTCCTCACTTGAAGGCCCTCTGCCGATCCGCTGCGAACGATTGCCGTGGTCTCACGGGCCCAGACAGGTTCTCGCCTCTTTCACCCCGGTCATCGTCGGCCCGAACGACGTGTCGACGATGGACGCGTTCGGCCAGGTGGTGGCCCGCAGCGCGGCCTCGTCCAGCGACATGAGGACTTCCCGGTCCGCCGACAGGGAATCGGATACCCACACCCCCGTCTCAGGGCCGAGGTTTTCCGCCCGGAACCGGATCGCGATGAAGTACACCTTCTCCGTGCCCGGCGACTTCCAGGCGGAGGCTCCTTCCGGCCGCAGCGTGCCCCAACCCGGCAGACCACCCGCCATGATCGCGCGCACGAGATCCGCCGTCGGCTCGACACATTCGAGTGCGGTCTTCGATGGTGACGGGGCGACCACGTCAGCCACCGGGCCGGCTGGTGCATCCGGAGGATCCGCGCTGGTGCAGGCCGTCAGGCCCAGGAGTGGTACGCCGCTCGCCGCGAGGATCGCCCGTCGAATTCTCACTCGCGCACGGTAGACGGCGGCAGGGCCGGCCGCTGCCCCGTCGCTCCGTCGCCGGGGAAGGCCGTGGTCGCGGCAACCCTGGCCGCACGTCCGTGCGTCTACCCGTATGCTGGCCGCTCACGATCTTGTCGCCGACGCCCCCACCAGGAGGTACGCACCGGTGGTCTCCTCCGTCGCCGCAGCCGCCGTGGCATTCGTCTTCGCGCTGGTGTGCACACCCCTGGCGGCCCGCATGCTGGCCCGGCTCCGGGCCGGACAGCCGATCCGGGACATCAATCCGGCCGCCCACCAGGTCAAACGCGGTACGCCGACGATGGGCGGGCTGGTCTTCGTCGTCGGCACCGTGCTCGCGTACATGGTCGGGCATCTGGTCATGAACGTGCTGCCGGAGGCGCAGATCGTCCCGCCGGGCCCCACCATGACCGGGTTCGTCCTGCTGGGCCTGATGGTGTTCTGCGGCGGCATCGGATTCGTCGACGACTTCCTGAAGGTCACGAAGAAGAACACCGCCGGGTTGAGCGGGCGCTGGAAGCTCGTCCTGCAGCTCGCGGTGGGCACCGGGTTCGGCATCGTCGCGCTCGGTTTTCCCAGCACCGCGGGGTTGTCGGTCGGGAGCACCCGGCTGTCGTTCGTCCGCGAGATCAGTTGGCTGGACGTCGGCAAGGTGGGCGCCGTCGTCGCCTTCATCGCGATCGTCATGGCGGCGACCAACGCCGTGAACCTCACCGACGGCCTGGACGGCTTGGCGACCGGCACGTCGATCGTCGTGCTGAGCGCGTACGGCTTGATCTCGTTCTGGCAGTATCAGCATTGGTGCGCGGACCCGGACGCGCGCGCGGCCTTCTGCTACGAGGCCCGCGACCCGCTGGAGACCGCGCTCGTCGCGGGCGCGGCGGCGGGTGCCCTGCTCGGTTTCCTGTGGTGGAACACATCACCGGCGCGGATCATCATGGGCGACACCGGCTCCATGGCACTGGGCGGGCTCATCGCGGGCGAGGCCGTCGCGACGCGGACCGTTCTCCTGCTGCCGATCCTGGCCGCCCTGTTCGTCGTCGTCACGATGTCCCGGATCATCCAGTACGTCTCCTACAAGACGACCAAGCGGCGGGTCTTCCGGATGTCCCCGCTGCATCACCATTTCGAGATGGTCGGCTGGCACGAGGTCACGATCGTCACCCGGTTCTGGATCATCGCGGGTGCCGGCGTGGTGGCCGGTCTCGGTCTGTTCTACGGAGACTTCCTCAGCCGGCTGCCGTAGCCCCTCGTCGGGCATCGCCGCAGCTCGGTGCCGGTAGAGTGCGCCACATGGACGATCTCGCGCTGGACCGGCTCATCGCGGACACGTTGGTCGAGGACTACGACTGGGACGAGGAGCAGGCCGAGGAGGCGGTGGCCGCCTGGCGGGAGGGCGGTGGCGAAGGCGGCTGGGACGCCGCCGCCATCGCGGAGACCATCCATCGGGCCACGGAGGACGACGACTGACCTTGCCGTCCCCAGAGGACGGCTGCGGTCAGACGGTTTCCAGCGACAGTTCTACGCCGCGCCAGCAGGCCGCCAGCTCCTCCACCGGCAGGCCGAGTGCCTCGCCGAGGCAGATGATCGTGCCGAACCCGGGGGACGGCAGCCGCCCGGTCTCGATCTTGCGCAGCGTCTCCGGCGAGACGCCCGCCGCCTGCGCGACCTCGGTCAGGTCGCGCCCGCCTCGGGCGAGGCGCAGCCGGGCACCGAGTCGCCGACCGGCTTCGATCTGCTCGGGCGTGAGCGGCTGACGGACCATGGTGCCAGGATAGGCTGGTATTACTATACCGACAAGTGCTAGCCTGCCGGTATAACTATACCGACTCCTGTGACGCGAGGGTTTTCGTGATTGAACTGAAGTCGCCGGCGGAGATCCAGCGCATGCAGGTGACCGGGCGCTTCGTGGCCGAAGTGCTCGCCGAGGTCGGCCGGCTCGCCGACGTCGGCGTCAACCTGCTGGACCTCGAACACCACGTCCGCGGCATGATCAAACGGCGCGGCGCGGAATCGTGCTACTGGGACTACGCGCCCTCCTTCGGCAAGGGCCCGTTCCGCAACGTCATCTGCCTCTCGGTCAACGACGCCGTCCTGCACGGCCTGCCGCACGACTACACACTGCGCGACGGCGACATTCTCAGCGCGGACCTCGCGGTCAGCATCGACGGCTGGGTGGCCGACTCGGCGCGTACGGTGATCGTCGGGACACCGGCCGAAGAGGATCTGCGGATCATCCGCGCCACCGAGGAAGCGTTGGCGGCCGCGATCGAGAAAGCCCGGCCGGGCAACCGTCTCGGTGATCTCTCCGCGGCGATCGGAGCGGTCGCCCAGGACTACGGCTACCCGGTCAACACCGAGTTCGGCGGGCACGGCGTCGGCCGCACCATGCACGAGGAGCCGCACGTCTCGAACCAGGGCCGGGCCGGGCGCGGCCTCGTCCTGCGGCCGGGGCTGACCCTCGCCCTCGAACCCTGGTTCGCCCGCACGACCGATCGGATCGTCTACGACCCGGACGGCTGGACGATCCGGTCGGCCGACGGCTCCCGAACGGCCCACTCCGAGCACACGGTCGCGGTCACCGAAGACGCCCCACTGGTCCTCACCCGGCTCCCGGACAGCCACCCCTAGCCGGTCGCGCCGAGCTGACGCGTACGCGCCGGCGGTGTCAGCGGCGTAACAGGGCCACGACAGCACGTCCGTCGATTCTTTCCGGCATGGAGAACACGCTGACCCCCACGGCCGCGACTACAGCGGCCCGGCCGAACAAACTCGTCGAGCTGCTGCTGGCCGACCGCCATTCCGTGCCGCTGTCGATCGCGCTGCATCTGGTGCCGGGCGCCTTGATCGTCGCCGCGTACTTGTTCATCGCCGAACCGTTCGTCAAGGCGATCGGCTATCCGATCTTCCTGGCCTGGGCGGTCGCCCTGGTCATCGTGCTGGCGCCGGTGCTGTTCGGCCTGCTGTGGCTCGGCCGCCACCGCAACGGCCGGTACTCGTTGCGCGGCGTGGTCGGCTACCGGGACAAGCCGATCCCTCGGGGAAAGGTCACCGCGATGATCGCCGGTCTGATCGTGTGGATGACGGTGGTGTCGCTCTCCCTTGTCCCGCTGGACAACTTCGTCTACAAGACCTTCTTCACGTGGGTTCCCTTCGAGGGCGCCGGTGGCAGCGCGACCACCTACCTCGACGGTTACTCGCACTCGCTCCTGGTGGTCACGATGCTGGTGTGCCTGCCGCTGACCGGGTTCACCCTCCCGCTGATCGAGGAGTTCTACTTCCGCGGCTTCCTGCTGCCCCGCATCGCCCACCTGCGCTGGGGAGCACCCGTGCTCAACACGGTCCTGTTCTCGGTGTACCACTTCTGGGCGCCGTGGACCGTGCTGTCGAAGCTCGTCTTCCTGTTTCCGGGGATCTGGCTGGTCTGGCGCAATCACGACATCCGGCTCTCGATCGGCATGCATCCCGGTTCGGCCCTGCTCATGGCGACCGTCGGCACGATCGCCATCGTCTTCGGCCTCATCTGACCGCATCCAGGAAGGGACGCCGTCCATCGTGGACGGCGTCCCTTTCCGCTCAGGTGCGCGAAGTTTCTCCGCTCAGGCGCGCGAGCCGAACAACTGCGTCCAGTAGTACCGGTACGGCCCGCCCTTGGCCATGCCGATGCCCACCGCTTTGTGCGAACAGTTCAGGATGTTCGCCTTGTGTCCGGGCGAGTTCATGAACTGGTTCATCGTCGCCTTGGCGGTCGCGTTACCGGCGGCGATGTTCTCGGCGGAGGCGTACTGGTAACCGGCTGCGCGGGCCCGGTCCCACGGCGTACGCCCGTCGAGCGAGGTGTGCGAGAAGTACGCCTGGGCGGCCATGTCGGCGCTGTGCCCCTCGGCCGCCTTGGCGAGCTTGTCGTTGAACACGACCGCGCCGCAGCCCGCCTTGGCCCGCTCGGCGTTGATGAGGGCCAGCATCTGCTTCTCCGGGGACAGCTTCGCCGGGCTGCTCTTCGGTGACGCCGTCCGGCTGGCCGGGGCGGACACCGAGGGCACCGCCGCCGGGGTTGCGGAGACCGAGGGCTGGGCCACGGCCGACGCAGTGGGCGTACCAGTCGGATCGGGCCGGCCGTCGGCCGCGTACGCGATGGTGCCGCCCGCGACGCTGGCCAGCACTACCGCGACGGCCGCCTTGACGGCCAGCCACCGCAGCGGGCTGCCCGCGACCTTCGCGGTCGGTTTGCCGAGCAGCACCGCCAGCGTTCCCGCGTACGCCGGAACGGCCACGCCGACGCGCTGACACTGCGGGCATCGGCGTACGTGGTGGTCGACGCTGGCCCGCTGCTTCGACGACAACGGCGGCTGCGCACCCCCGAGCAGGCGGCTCAGCGGCTGGCAGCGGTCGCTCTGGCGGACCACCATGGTCGTCTTGATGGCGTTGCCCAGCGCGGACCGCGCCCGATGGACGAGCACGGCGGCGTGCGCGCCGCGGACGCCGACCACCTCGCCGATCTCCTTGCTGGACAGGTCCCAGCGCAGGGCGAGTTCCAGGACCGCACGCTGGCGCGGTTCGAGTCCCATGGCCGCGTCCCAGACGAGCTGGTGCGTCTCGCGGCGTTCCGCCGCCGCCTCCGGGCTGGCCAGCGGATCCGGGTCGGCGACGTCGACGCCTTCGCCGAGCGGCAGGAACGCGCGGCGGCGGGCCGAGCGCAGAGCATGCCGGTACGCGATCGAGAACAGCCACGTCCGCACCGCGGCCGGGTCACGCAGTCCGGGCAGGTCACGCCAGGCGATGAGGAAGCATTCCTGGACGATGTCCTCGGCCTGGTGATGGTCGCCGACCTGCCGGACGACCAGGCCGAGCAGACCAGGCCAGTACCGGCGGTAGAGCTGTTCGAACGCGTCGCGGTCCCCGGCCGCGGCGGCCTGCGCCAAGGGGGCGTCGGACGTCATGTTCACTCCCGGGGTCGAGGGCTTGACCCTAGTAGGTGCCTGCGGACCACGGCACCATTACGGTCAGCGCCGAGATTCCCGCGACGAGCCGGTGGATGCGATGCTGGGGTGGCCAGCGAGACGGCGGGCTGGCGGCCGGATGAGCCGGGCACAAGCGTCAATATGCCTGACATTCGAGCGGTAGAGGATATCGTCACCTCATGACCGATTTGCCCAGCCAGACCGGTCCACGGGGTAGCTCACATCGAGATCAACGCCGCTGCGGAGGGGACGAGAAGACATGCCGTACGGGCAGGAACCGACCGACCACGCGGAGCGCAGTCAGCTGGCCGCCAAACTGCGGCAGAAGCGGGAAGACGCGCAGCTGACCGCCGAGGAACTCGCCGGCCGGATCGGCATCACGGCCGACGACGTCGAGGCGATCGAGCAAGGCGACAAACCGGCGTCCCGGCAGGTCGTCTACGGCTGGCTGAACGCCTGCGGAATGCTCGGCCCCGAGCGTCGCGCCATCATGGACCTCGCGGACAAGCCCGCCGCCCGCTGACGCCCGCCGCCCGGATCCCCGCCGATCGCCGACG
>JABFYB010000549.1 GCA_013361475.1 Hamadaea sp. | reverse complement strand
CGTCGTGGAGACCCTCGGCCCCGGCACGGTCATCGGCTGGTCCTGGCTGTTCCCGCCCTACCGGTGGCAGTTCACCGGCACCGCCGAAGACATGGTGCACGCCGTGGCACTGGACGGTCCGGGCGTACGCGAACTGTGCGCGGCCGACCCGGCACTCGGCTACGAGCTGATGCGGCGGTTCACCGCCGTCATCGCCGAACGGCTGCTGTACACCCGGGCGCGACTGCTCGCGGCCGAATCCGAGTCGGTCGAGGCCGAGCCGGCCACCTGACGCGCGGCGCGCAGCCCGGTGCGGCGATAGGCTAATTCCATGATCATGGTCAATTCTGTGTCGCCATGACGACGTGAAAGTGACCATGATCATGGACTGCCATGATCAGCGGAAGAATCGCGGTGCGACGCCCCCTGCGACGGCACCACATTTACTCAGTTGATCATGCAACATACGGCAGCGCGGCGGCAGCGCCCAGTTCGCCCGCCGGACGGCCGTACCATGAACCCCGTGGAACAGCAGTGGACTTCGCTCGGCCTCTCGCCGCTGTCACGCGTACGCCTGGATGAGCTTCTCCAAGAACTGCTGGACCGCGTGGGTGAGGTGATGAACAGCCGGGAGCGGCTGCGCAGCCTGCTCGACGCCGTGGTGGGCATCGGCACCGACCTGGACCTGCACGCGACCCTGGAGCGGATCGTCGTGTCCGCCTGCCACCTGGCGGACGCGAAGTACGGCGCGCTCGGCGTCATCGGCGGCGACCGGCAACTCATCGAGTTCATCACCCACGGCATGGACCCCAAGACGCACAAGATGATCGGCAACCCGCCGACCGGCAAGGGTGTGCTCGGCCTGCTGATCGGCGACCCGCGGCCGGTGCGCCTGCCCGACATCACCCGCCACCCGCAGTCGGCCGGTTTCCCGCCCAACCACCCGCCGATGCACAGCTTCCTCGGTGTTCCGATCCGGGTGCGCGATCACATCTTCGGCAACCTCTACCTGTCGGAGAAGCAGGGCGCGCCCGAGTTCTCCGACGACGACGAGGAGATCATGGTCGCGCTGGCCGCCGCCGCCGGCGCCGCGATCGAGAACGCCCGCCTCTACGCGCTGGCCGGTCGCCGCCAACGCTGGCTGCAGGCCACCGCCGAAGTGTCGGCCGCGATCGCCGACGTGCACGAAGCAGACGACCCGCTCGAGATGGTGGTGCGCAAAGCCCGGGAGGCGGCGGACGCCGTCTTCGCCACGGTGGTGCTGCGAGAGGAGATCGGCGACAGTCTGACCGTCGCGGCCTGTGATTCGACGGAGCCTCTGGAGGGCCTGGCCGGAGCGACGGTCGCGCTGGAGGGCTCGGCGATCGAGGCGGCCATCACCCGCGGCGAACAGCTCGAGGTCGAACATGTCGGCAAGGCCGCGAGTTGGCCCGTCACCGTGCCCGAGCTACGGGCGTCGATCTCGCCGTTCGGCGACTCCCGGGGAGCCCTCATCGTCGCCTATGCCGGGGAGCCCCGGGACAGCGAGGAGCTGCGACTGGTCGGGCTGTTCGCCAACCAGGCCGCGTTCGCCCTCGACCGAGCCCAGGCGCACGCCGACCGCGAACAACTGCTCGTCCTGTCCGACCGCGAGCGCATCGCCCGGGACCTGCACGACGTCGTCATCCAGCGCCTGTTCGCCACCGGCCTGCAATTGCAGACCGTGGCGGCGCTCGCGACGAAGCCGGAGGTCGCCACCCGGATCCATCAAGCCGTGGACGACCTCGACGCCACCATCCGCGACATCCGCGGCGCGATCTTCGAGCTGCGCGCCCCGGCCACGACGTCGCTGCGGGCCGAGATCCGCGCCCTGGCCGAACGCGCGGCCGCGGGGCTCGGGTTCCGCCCGGCGCTGCGGGTCGACGGGCCGATCGACTCGGCGGTGCCGATCGAGCTGCACGGCGACATCCTGGCCGTGGTCAACGAGGCTCTGTCCAATGTGGTACGCCATGCGCAGGCGACCGAGCTGGAGATGGCTGTCGCGGTGCAA
>JABFYB010000675.1 GCA_013361475.1 Hamadaea sp. | reverse complement strand
CGCCGGGGCCGGACGCTGTACCTGCTCGACGAGCCGACCACCGGACTGCACCCGGCCGACGTCGAAGTCCTCACCCGGCAACTGCACAGCCTGGTGGATCAGGGGCACACCGTGATCGTCGTCGAGCACGACCTCGCCGTGATCGCCGGCGCCGACTGGGTCGTCGACCTCGGCCCCGGTGGCGGCTCCGACGGTGGCCGGATCGTCGCCACCGGTCCTCCCGCCGCCGTCGCCGTCGCTCCGGACAGCCGCACCGCGCCTTACCTCTCCGCCGTCCTCGCCCACCTCCCGTGATCATTGCGCCAGCCATGCTGTTTCGCGCGACGAAATGTCCGCTCAAACAGCATGGCTGGCGCAATGATCTGTGAGGCGCTTTGTCAAGCGGCGGCGTGTTGTTGCAGGTGGCGGTAGAGCTGTCAGGCGGGGGCGGGTGGGAGGGGTGGGGTTAGGTGATCTCGAGGTAGTCGAGGTTGGCCGGGCCGGTCGAGGTCGTCCCGGTCACCCGGATGGTGTTCGTGCCCGCCACGAGGGTCGCCGTCAGCGAGACGTCGGCCCAGGTGTCCCAGTCGGCCGTGACCGGGAACGCCCGCCCGGCCGCGACCACCGTCCCGTTGACCGAGATGTCGGCCGGCCGGTTGGCGGTGGTGCCGTTCGAGTAGCGCACCGACAAGGTGTAACTGCCCGCCGTGGGGACGCTGACCGTCCACTGTGTGTAGCTACCGACCACGTTGTCGCAGTTCACGAAGCCGGTGCCGGAGTAGTTGAGGTGGTTGGCCTCGACGACACCCTGGGAGATCGTCGCGTTCTCCGCCTCGTAGCGCGTCTTCGGGGCCAGCGGTGTCACGTCCAGATAGTCGGCGTTCGGTCCGCCGTTGGCCGTGGTCGCCGTCGCGCGTACCTTGTGGGTGCCGGGCGCGAGGCTGACCGTGAACGACTTCGTCGCCCACGTGTCCCAGTTCCCCGTCGCCGCGAACGACGTGCCGGCGGCCACCGTGGTTCCGTCGACCGTGATCGTCATCGGCCGGTCGGTGGTGGTGCCGTTGGCGTACCGCAGATCCAGGCGGGCGGAGGTCGCCGTCGCGGCGCTGACGGTCCACTCCACGTAGCTGCCGGTGAGGTTGTCGTAGTTCACGAAGCCGGTGCCGGAGTAGTTGAGGTGGTTGGCCTCGACGGCACCCTGGGAGATCGTCGCGTTCTCCGCCTCGTAGCGCGTCGGGCCGGACGGGGCCGTGGGCGTCGTCACGCTGATCGCGGTGCTTGCCGCGGAACTCAGCCCGGCCGCGTCGTACGCCTTCACCGTGTACACGTACGTGGTCTCCGGTTGCACAGCGGCGTCGGTGAAGCACGTCGTCGGCGGCGTCGCCGAGCCGGCCTTCACCCCGTCGCGGAAGACGTCGTATCGCACCACGCCCACGTTGTCGGTGCTGGCGTCCCAGCACACGGTCACGCTGCTCGCCGAGACCGCCGTCGTCCGGGGGTTGCCCGGCACGGTCGGCGGACTGACGTCGGGCTCGCCCGATCCGGCCGGGACGGTCTGCGTACCGGTGTTCCACCCGGCGACGCGTACGCTCGGCGCGCTGCCGCGCAGGTCGGCGGTGCGGTAGGTGGCGGTCAGGGTGGTGGATTCGCCGGGCCACAGGCTGACGGCGTTGTCGCTCCAGCGGATCGGCAGCACCGGCGTGCCCGCCGCGTCGACGACGTGCGCGTCGAGGTAGAACGCCGGGATCAGTCCGGTGCCGGTGTTGCGGAGGGTGACCGTCGTGGTGGAGGTGCCGTCACCGGCGGCGGCGGTCGACGCCGAGGCGGACACGGTGGTGCTCGCCAGCGAGGTCAGCCCCTTGAGGTTGGCGTAACTGGACGTCGGCACGTAGTACCAGTCGTTGCCCGCCCAGTCGATCACGTCGTCCGAGGTGGACAGCCAGTACACGTTTCGGCTGACCTCGGCTCCACCCGCCTCCCGCAGTGTCAGTTTCACCAGGTAGGTGCCGGAAAGACCGCTGATCGCCGGGATGGTGAGCGCGGTCGTCCGGCCGCCGTCTCCGGCGACCGTCACCGAGGTCGCGGTCTGGGTGAACTTCTCAGTGCCGTCGAGGTTGTAGACGGCGGCGGTGACGCTCAGCCCGCTCGCGGCGGCGACGCGGGAGTTCACCACCACGACCGACTTGGTGTCGTAGGAGTACTGCACGTGCAGGGGTTCGTTGGCCTTCTTCGCCCCGTAGTACGCGCCGTTCTGGTCGAGGTAGCGGTCGAACAACTGCCAGTGCAGGGAGGTCCAGCCGCTGTTGAGCATCCAGTACACGACGCCGGTCGAGGGGTTCGAGGAATCCTTGAAGTTCCGCCCGTACGCCTCGAACTGCGCCCGGACGTTCTCGTACTGCTGAAGCTGGGCCTTGCGGACGTAGTCGTCCAGGCTCGTCGGCGTGCCGTAGCGGCCGATCATGGCGTTGTTGAAGATGCCGAGGTCGTCGAAGGTGCTCGACGGCGACCGGTGGTATTGGGTCGCGGTCGGGTTCTGCCAGAGGGTCGCCAGCTCCGAGGCCGACATCATGCGCCGCAACGTGTCCAGTGTGGGCACATCCGGGCCGGCGCTGGTCTCGGAGTTGAACCCGAACGCACCGCCCTCTCGCTTGTTGTACCAGTAATTCGGCGGCACCCAGTCGTACGGGCCGGGCATCTTCATCCCCGAGGCGCCCGTGATCGGAGACGACCGGTCCGCGGCGGCGGCGATGATCGGAGTCGGCCAGTCCGCCGCGCGCAACGCGTCCACGTAGGGCGTCTCCTTGGCGGCCGGGGGCGCGACGTCACTGCCGATCAGGAACGAGATGACGCTCGGGTGATCCCGCAACCGGATCGCCTCGGCGCTCATCGACGCCTTGGCGACGGCGTAGTCGGCCGAGGTCCAGGACCCGGCCTCCCACTTGTTGCAGCACTCCCATCCCGGCAGCACGAGCATGCCCATCTCGTCGGCCAGGTCGAAGAACTCGTCCGGTTCGAGGTGCCCCTCGAGGCGGATCGTGTTCAGGCCGAGGTCGAGCGCGTACCGGATCTTGTCCTGGACGAAGACCGGGTCCCAGCGCAGGAAGATGTCGGGCGACCAGCCACCGCCCCGGATCAGCAGCGGATGGCCGTTGATCTTGTACGCCCGATGCCCGGCGGCGTCCAGCGTCCCGCTCACCGTACGCACGCCGAATCGGGAGGTGGCCGTGTCAGTGACCACCCCGCCGGCCGAAGCCGACACGGTCAGGTCGTAGAGCGGTTGTGCGCCCATGCCGGCGGGCCACCAGATGCGCGGTGACGTCAGCGTGACCGGGCTGAACGTGACCGTCTTGGTCTCGTGGGCCGCCAACGAGACCGAGCTGCCGACCGTCATCCCCGCCACGGTCGCCGAGAGGGTGGCGGTCACCGCGGCGGCGGTGTCGTTACGGGCGTCCACCTTGGCGGTCAGCGTCGCCGCGTCCAGCCCGCTCGTCACGCTGGTCAGCACGTGTGCGCCGCGCAGCGACACCGAGCCCGCGCGCTTGATCCGCACGTCCCGGAAGATACCCATGTTGCGATCGGGCGGGTTCTGCAGCCAGTCGATCCACCCCGTCGTGAGGTCGCTCGACGCGTTGTTCGGCGAGATCCGGAAGGCGACGGCGTTGGCGCCCACGCGGGCCTGCGCCGTCACGTCCAGCTCGAAGCGCGGGTACGCCCCGGCGACCTGACTGTTCGTGGCGACCTGGACGCCGTTGACGAAGACGTCGGCCCGCGACATGACGCCGGAGAAGTCCAGATAGGTGCGTACGCCCGGCTCGTCGGCCAGGGTGAACTCCGAGCGGAACCACCACGGCACGGTGAAGTCGGTGGTGGGGATGTTCTTCATGTTCGTCGAGTAGAAGGGGTCGGCGTAGACCCCGTTCTGGAGCAGTGCGCCGAGCACGGTCGACCTGGGCGCGGTGGCGTACCACCCCGACGCCGGGTAGCCGGGCTGGGAGACCGTCGCGCCGGTGTCCGAGGTCTTCGCGGTGGACTGGATGCGATAGCCGGTCAGCGCGGTGCTACTCCCGACGCTGATCGCGGTGGCGACCGCCACGGCCTGTGGCGCCACGATCGCCGGGGTCGCGGCCAGGGTGAGCGCCATGGCCGCCGCGGCGGCTCGGAGGAGCTGCAGGGCCTTCATCGTGCCTCCCGAGGAGGAATCGGTTAGTTAGATTGCCTAACAGATTTGCCATCTCCTTGGACGCCTGTCAACCATTTGGATGTGCCGATTGGATACGCCGATGTCTCGGAGCGCGGGCGACGGTAGGGTGCCCATGTGGATCTTCTTCTCGCGGAGGAGCGGCGGGCGGTCGTCGCGTACTGCCACCGGATGGTGGCCGACGGGCTCGTGGTGGGCACCTCGGGCAACATCTCGGCCCGGCGCGGCGAGCTGATCGCGGTCACGCCGAGCGGGCTGGCGTACGAGGAGCTGACGCCGGAACTGGTCGGCGTGCACCGCCTCGACGGCACCCCGGTCGACGCCCCGCTCGCGCCCACCACGGAACTGCCGACCCATCTGGCGGCCTACCGAGCCACCGGCGGGAACGCCGTCGTGCACACCCATTCGGCCGCGGCCACGGCGGTCGCCACGCTGGTCGACGAGCTGCCGTCGGTGCACTACCTCGTGGCCCTGTTCGGCGGGCCGATCCGGGTCGCCCGGTACGCCACCTACGGCACCGACGAGCTGGCCGAATCCGTGACGGCGGCGCTCGCCGGGCGTACCGGGTGTCTGCTGGGCAACCACGGCACCATCGCCGTCGGCGACACCCTGGCCAAGGCGTACGCCAAGGCGCAGTACCTCGAATGGCTCTGCGACGTGTGGCTGCGAGCGAAGGCCGCCGGGGAGCCCCGGGTCCTGGACGCGGCCGAGATCGACCGCGTCGCCGCGAAGCTCGCGAGCTACGGAGCGAGCGCCCCGACCGTAGGACAGGACGTCAGCGGAGCGGACGCCACACCCGATCCTCGGTGACGATCGCCGTGACCAGGTCGGCTGGAGTCACATCGAAGGCGGGGTTGAACGCGCCCGCGCCCTCCGGCGCGACCGGCACTCCGGCGTAGTGGGTGACCTCGGCCGGGTCCCGCTGCTCGATCGGGATCGCCGAGCCGTCGGTGATCGCCTCGTCGACGGTCGACTCCGGCGCGACCACGATGAACGGGATCCCGTGCCGGGCGGCGGCCAGTGCGACGGCGTACGTGCCGATCTTGTTAGCGACGTCGCCGTTGGCGGCGATCCGGTCGGCCCCGACGACGACGCAGTCCACGAGACCCTGGGCCATCGCGGTCGCGGCGGCGGAGTCCGGGCAGATCCGATAGGGGACGCCCATCTCGGCCAGCTCGTACGCGGTCAGCCGCGCGCCCTGCAGCAGCGGCCGGGTCTCGTCGGCGAGCACCTCGCCGACCTCGCCCGCGGCGGCCAGATGACGCACGACGCCCAGCGCCGACCCCCAGCCCACGGTGGCCAGCCGACCGGCGTTGCAGTGGGTCAGCAGGCGTACCGGACGCCGCTCGCACACCTCTCGCACCAGGTCGGCGGCGCGCCCGGAAGCGTCGTGATTGGCCTTGATGTCCGCTTCCAGCACGGCGAGCGCCTCGGCCAGCACCGCCTCGGGGCCCTCGTCCAACCGGCTCAGCGCCCGATTCACCCCCCACCGCAGGTTCACCGCGGTCGGCCGAGCGGACGCGAGGCGCTCGGCCTCTCTGCGTACCACTGGGGCGTCATGATCCCGCGCGAGCAGGGCGACGCCGAGGGCGCCCGCGCCACCGAGGGCCGGCGCGCCGCGGATCGCGAGCCGGGAGATGGCGTCGATGAGCGAGTCCACGTCGCGGAGCCGCAGCTCCCGGTACGCCTGTGGCAGCGCGGTCTGGTCCACGGTGACGACCGCTTCGCCGTCCCAGTCGATGGTGCGATCCACAGGGTAAACGTAGCCGATTCTCAAATCGTCGGTACCGTGCCAAAACGGTACGTAAGCTACTGAGTAACAGAGTCCTCGGGTCGGAGGGGGGATCCGTGACGCCTCGACTCAGTGTCGTCGTGCCGTTCTACAACGTCGCCGAATACATCGCCGAATGCCTGGAGTCCCTACGCCGGCAGACCTTCGACGACTTCGAGGTGATCCTGGTCGACGACGGCTCGCTGGACGCCACCGCGCAGATCGCCGAGGACTACTGCCGGATCGATCCCCGATTTCAGCTGGTCGCGCAGGACAACCAGGGCCTCGGCCCGGCCCGCAACACCGGCGTGCGGCACAGCGAAGGCGAGTACATCACCTTCGTGGACAGCGACGACCTTGTTCCGCGGCACGCGTTCGAGGTGATGGTCCACTCGCTCGACGAGACGGGATCGTCGTTCGCGGCGGCCGGCGCGCGGCGGTTCGACGACTACGGCTCCTGGGGCTCCTGGCTGCACGGCAAGATCTTCGCCGCCAACCGGCCGGCCACCCACGTCGTGGAGTACTACCAGCTGGCCATCGACCGGATGGTGTGGAACAAGGTCTTCCGGCGCAGCTTCTGGGACGAGTTCGGCTACGAGTTCCCGGCCATCCGCTACGAGGACTACCCGGTGACGCTGAAGGCGTACCTGGACGCGGTCACCGTCGACATCGTGGCGCAGCCGAACTACTACTGGCGCGAGCGCACCTCCGGCGACTCGATCACCCAGCAACGGGCCGAGTTCACCAACCTGTGCGACCGCATCCGCTCGGCCGACATGGTGCTCAACCTCGTCGAGGAGCTGCCGGCGTACCTGCGGGACACCGTGCACATGCACCTGGCCCAGGTGGACATGGTCACGCTGGTCGACGCCTTCGGTGAACTGCCCGAGGAGGACTGCGCCCGGCTGGCCCGCATCGCGCAGCGCTTCGCCGAGCGCATCGACAAAGGACCGGCCGCCCGGTCGTCTTACCTCGGCCGCGTGCAGCACAACGCCCTGCGTACGGGCGACATCGAGCTGCTGCGGGCGGTCGCCGAGATCCGCCGCGACGGCGCGCTCAACGCGGTACGCGCGGAGCGATCGCAGGTCCCGTGGCGACGGCACGAACTGGTCCCGCCGAACCTGGGCGGCCAGTCCCGGGCACTGTTCCGCCTGCCCGGGCGCGCGCCCTACGCCGCCAGCACCACCGTCACCGACCTCGACTGGGCGACCGACTCGGGCGGTGCGACGGAACTGATCGTGCGGGGCACCGCCGAGATCCGTCACCTGCAGATCGACGGCACCTCGAAACTGCGCATGGTGCTGGAGGCCAACGGCGTCGAAGTGCCGTTGCCGGTCGAGCGGTTCCCGGCGTACGACAGCCACGGTGACCGCAACCTCGTCGGATACGCGGTCCGCGTACCGCACTCGATGCTGGCCGGCATCCCCGCTCGCAACGAACCGGCGACCCTGCGTGCCACGATCACGCAAGGACACGTCAAGCGCACCACGGTGCTGCGCAACGTCGGCCCCGGTAACCCGAGCATGCCGCCGGGCGCCTGGATCAACGGCGGATCGTGGCTGCAACCCCTGCCCGCCCCGGACAACCGGCTGCTGCTGCGGCACATCGCCGATCCGGCCCGGCTCACCTCGGCCGCCGTCCGGAACGGAGTCATCGTCCTGGAAGGAATGCTGCCGCCGGAGTCGGGCGAGCTCAGCCTGACGCGTACGTGGGCCTGCGACAAGCTCGCCGACTGCGAGATCGTGCCCGGCGACACCGAGGACCGGTTCGTGGCCCGCGTACCGGTGTCCGATCTGGCGCAGACCGACGACCCCGACGACCCGGTGACCGGGCGTACGGTGTGGCGGCTGGAGGCCGGCGGGCATCCGGTGCTGGCCACCGGGCTCACGCGGGCCGTGACTCAGGTGGTCGGCGGCCGGCTGGTCCAGGTCAGCCGGGCGGCCGACAACTGCGTGGTCGTCACCGACGGGCCGGTCCGGCCGGTCGCCGGGGAGATCGGCCCGGCGGACGGGGTCCACCTGATCACCGTCTCGGGTCAGTCCTGGGCGCCGCTCGACTTCCCGCTCGTCTGGCGACGACTGGGCGACGGCTCCGGCGCCGACGACGTGACCTGCTCGGTCGGCGCGGTCCCGGGCGGCTTCGCCGACTCCGGTGGGCGATGGACCGCCCTGGCCGAGGCGGAGAGCCTGATCGCGGGTTCGCCCCGGCACCCGCACACGTCGGCGGCGATCTGGCAACTGGTCGCGCTGCCGCCGGACGCCCGCCCCTACGCCGTGCAGCCGGACGCGTTCCTCACCGCCGACGCGTCGATCACCGTCGGCGTACGGGATCGCCAGCTGACTTTGCGTCCGCACGCCGATCGTGTCACTGTCGAGGTGCGGTAGTCATGCATCATCACAATCACTATTACGGGCAGTCGCACATTCTGGCGCGGTATGCCGGTTTGGATGACGAGTTCCCGCCGCGGCTGCGGGGTTATCTGCAGCATGGGTGGAACATCGGCTGTGGCTGGAATCCGGTGCACGAGTTCT
>JABFYB010000047.1 GCA_013361475.1 Hamadaea sp. | reverse complement strand
GTGGTCGCGGCGACGGCCACCTCCTCGACGCGCTCGGGCGGCAGCTGCGGATTGCGGGCGAGCAGTTCACGGATGCATCGGATGACGAGGTCGTCGGCGCGAGTCTGCGCGTAGACACCCCCGGCCTTGCCGAACGGAGTGCGTACGCCGTCGACGAAGACGACATCGCGGACGTTGCGGGGCACAGCGCCTCCTAGGAGTGGTTGGACACCCCCGATGTTACCCGTGAGTAGTTACCGACCGGTAGGTCGGGTCACTGTGAGGTTTCCGCGTCGCCCGCGCCCTCATCGGCCGGGGCGAGCGCCTTGGCCAGCTCGTCCGCCAGCAACTCGCGCTGCCAGGGCCGGGCGCCGAACTTCGCCAGCAGTTCGGCCACCGTGCTCAGATCCGCGGGCGGCTCCCAGGCGAGGCGGCGCACGTACTCCGGAGTGATCAGGTTCTCCGGCGGCATCGACAGCTCACCGGCGATGTGGGCCACGACCTCGCGGGCGCGGACCAGCCGGGCGGCCGCCGCCGGATCCCGTTCGGCCCACCGGTGCGGTGGCGGCGGGCCTTCGTACGGTGGCGTCGTCGGCAACGCCGAGTCGGGCAGCCCTCGCGCCTCGGACAGCGCGTCCAGCCAGGTCCCGGCCAGCCGCCGGGTCGACCGCCCGCCGAAACCGGGCAGCAGCAACAGCTCCCGCTCGGACTTCGGGTCCATCTCGGCCGCCGCGACGATCGACGAGTCGGGCAGAACCCGGCCCGGCGCGGTGTCCCGGCGCTGGGCGATCTGGTCGCGGGCGTACCAGAGGGATCGGACCCGGGCCTGGGCCCGGGCGCCCCGCACGCGGTGCATCCCGGAGGTACGCCGCCAGGGGTCGGTTCGCGGCTTCGGCGGCTGCGCCCCGCTCACCACGAGGGCGGCGAACTCCTGGTCGGCGTACTCGGTCTTGCCCTGATCGGCCAGGACGGTGACGAGCGCGTCGCGCAACTCGACCAGCAGCTCGACGTCCAGCGCGGCATAGGTCAGCCACGACTCGGGCAGCGGCCGGCTGGACCAGTCCGCGGCCGAGTGATGCTTCTCCAGGGTGAAACCGAGCAGATTCTCGGTCAGAGCGGCCAGGCCGACCCGCTCGAATCCGGCCAGCCGGGCGGCCAGTTCGGTGTCGAACAGCTTGCGCGGCCGTAAGCCCAGCTCGGCCAGGCAGGGGAGATCCTGGCTCGCGGCGTGCAACACCCACTCGGCGTCGGCGAGCGCGGCGTCCAAAGCGGACAGATCGCCCAACGGGACGGGGTCGATCAGCGTGGTGCCCGCACCCTGCCGGCGAAGCTGCACCAGGTAGGCGCGCTGGCTGTAGCGGTAGCCGGAGGCCCGCTCGGCGTCGATCGCCACCGGCCCGGTCCCGGCCGCGAACCTCGCGATCACCTGTTCCAGCTCGGCGGGGCTGGTCACGGGCTGCGGAGTCCCCTCGGCGGGCTCGGTCAGCAGCTTGGGTGGAACCCCTTCCGGGGCCGCTGCGTCGTTGGAGTTGCCGCCGCCGTCGCGCGCGCGGACTCGACGCCGCAGCACGGTTTCGTCGTCGGTCACATGAACAACCTACGGGTACGCCCTGCGGTGGTGGGTCAGCCCCTGCGGCGCGTCGGGCCGACGAGTTGCGAACCTCACTCGGAACGCGGCCGATGCCGGGCTTGAAAGGGGAAGACAGAATGACCGGTAACCGGTACCTTCTGCGGGTCGGTGATCACGAATGGGGAGGCTCTCGACAATGACGACGGGCTCGGATCCGACGCAACCACAGGCTCCTTATGCGCCGCCTGGCCCTTATCCACCGAAGGTGGAACCCGTATTGCAGCCACCGAAGGTGGAACCAGTACTGCAGCCACCGAAGGTGGAACCCGTATCGCAGCCACCTCAGGTCGGTCAGCCTCCTCAGGCTGGCCAGTCGCCCGTCCCGAACCAGCGTCCGGCGTATGCGCCGCCGCCGGTGACCGGTACCGGTTACCAAGCCCCGGCTCCGCAGCCGATGGCGCCG
>JABFYB010000072.1 GCA_013361475.1 Hamadaea sp. | reverse complement strand
CCGGCCGCGGTGCGATCGGGGACGTACCCGGAGAACAACATCGGCGGCGCCGCCGGGTACGCGGGTGGATTCACCTTCAGCGCGCCGGTGGGCTCCGACGTGGCCGGTTTCCGCTTCGGGCTCAACGACCAGCCGACGCAGTTCGTGCCGGCGAACCAGGTCGGCGGCACGGCCAGCGCGTTGGTGACACCGCTGGAGAACGGCCCGCAGACGCTGTACGTCTACAGCGTCGACCGGGCGAACAACCTGAGCGGCACCAGGTACGAGTACCACTTCGTCGCCGGTCGCGGCACTCCGCCGAAGGCCCACTGGGCGCTGGACGGGCTGGACGAGACACAGGTGACCGACATGCGACCGCAACGGCACGACGGCACCATCACCTACGGCCCAGCGCGATGGGTGACCGGCCGGCAGGGCGACGCCTTGCACCTCGAAGGCGGGAGCGCGGCGTACGTCAACACCGGGGGAGGCCAGGTCGTCCGGACCGATACGAGCTTCTCGGTCGCCGCCTGGGTACGCATAGATCAGGACAACACCGCCAAGCCCGTCGTCATCAGCCAGGACGGCAGTCAAGCCAGCGCCTTCACCCTGCAGTACGCGGGCGACGTGAAGAAGTGGGCGTTCACGATGGCGCAGTCCGACGCGGCCAATGTGCTCTTCGACCGGGTGCTCTCCGACGCCGCGGCCAAGATCGGCGTGTGGACGCATCTCGTCGCCACCTACGACCCCTCCGATGGACAGATGCGGCTGTATGTCAACGGCGTGCTGCAGGCCGGTGTCGGTAAGCACGTCAACCGGTGGAACTACGCCACGGGCACCGTCCAGATAGGGCGCAGCAAGTACAACGGCGCGTACACCGGCTACTGGAAGGGCTCCATCGACGACGCGCAGCTCTACGACCGGATCATCACCGCGCTGGAAGTGCACGACTTGGTATCCGCGCCGACCGAAGAGCAGTTCCTGCCGCTGGACGAAGGAGCCGGCACCACTGCCGTCGACATCTCCGGCAACCTTCGCAGCGTCCAGCTGGGGACCGGCGCGAGCTGGACGTCCGGGGCGGACGTCATCGGCAGGGGCACCGCGGTCGGGCTGAACGGCACCTCCAACGGCGTCGTGACCGCCGGCCGGCCGGTCGTGCGTACCGATCAGAGCTTCATGGTCAGCGCCCAGGTGAAGCTGGACGCCGCGGCCGCCACCGGGACGGGCACGGTGACCGCGCTCAGCCAGGACGGGCCGTTGTCGTCCGGGTTCACCTTGGGCTACAACCGCGCGACCAAGGGCTGGACGTTCGGGCTGTCGGCCGCGGACGCGGCCAGCCCGACCAGGATCTCGGTGGACTCCTCGGCGGTGGGCCGCCTGGCTACGCCTGGGGTGTGGACGCACCTGATCGGCGTCTACGACGCGGCCGACGGCGAGGTGACGCTCTACGTCGACGGTGAACCGGCCGGCATCGCGAACGGGCGCAGCACAGCCGATGTGGCCGGCGGGATGGTGCTCGGCCGGGCGAAGCTGAACGGCCAGGCCGTCGGATTCTGGATCGGCGCGATCGACGACGTGCACCTGTGGAGCGGGGCGGACCCGAACGAAGCGCTGTCGACCTGGTACCTGCCCGTGACCCGGCGGCCCTCGGCCTACGACGGCCAGCTGAACCGGTTCCTCACCATCGACCAGACCAGCAGCGACCACATCTCGGTGCCCGGCCGCGCTGCGGCTGCCTATCATTTCGAGGCGTCGCTGGGGGCCTTCGCGCCGGCCGACGAGCCGAACACCCGGATGATGTACCGCTGCCGGCTGGGCGTCGACGAGTTCACCTCTCCGTCGGCGGACTGCGAGGGCCAGGAGGTCCTGGGTCCGCTCGGCCTGCTGTACAACGACCCGCCGCCCGCCGATCAGCAGGTGTTCCCGGTGTACCGGTGCAAGGTCGCCTACACCACGTACACCGACCATTTCGACTCCGGCGATCCCAACTGCGAAGGCAAGACGAACGAGGGCCTGCTCGGCTACACGCTGGCGTACCGGAACCTGGTGCGCTACAACAGCCCGGCCCATCCGTACGACCACACCAGCAGCACGACACGGGTGGGGCCGGACTACCGTCCGGAGTTCTCGCTCGGGCGGCTGGCCATGCAAGGCGGGACCGACCGGACCGCCCTGTGGGCGTGTCTCGCGGGTGAGGACTCGTTCGTCTCCACGGACGCGGCGTGCGAAGGCCAGACCGCTGTGCGCAGGCTCGGGTTCGTCTGGACCGCGCCGCCGCCGGATCTGTCCAGCCGTGAGCTGCTGCGCTGCCGGGCCAGCTGGGGCGACCTGTTCGACTCCACCAACCCCGGCTGCGAGGGCCAGACGTTCGTCAAGTCCCTCGGCTACGTAGTCACCGGCCTGTGAGCCACATCCCGGAACACCGGAAAGGGTCTGCCCCATGCGTATGAAGTCGATGCTCGCCGCTGCGCTCACCGTGGTTCTGTCGGCCTCGCTGGTCGGATTCACCGGTCAGCCGGACGCGGCGCAGGCAGCGGTCACACCGACCGAACAGCCGATCATGCCGGCCGTGCCGGGCAAGAAGGTGCCGGTGAAGCCGCCGGCATCGGATCCCGCGTCGGAGGCTGCCAAGGCGCCTATGCCGGCGGCGGCGTGGCCGGACGCCGCCGCCGTGACGGCCACCGCAAGCGGCGGCAGATCGATACAGGTCCGGATGCTGGACCGGGCCGCGGCCCGCGAAGCCGGCGTGACCGGCGCGCTGCTCCAGCTGGACGACATGACCCGCGTACCGGCCGGGGAGAAGGTGAACCTGACGGTCGACTACTCGCGGCTGCGCAACCTGTACGGCGGTGACTGGGCGAATCGTCTTCGGCTGGTCGACGTCGAGAAGAAGACCGCGCTGCCAACCACCAACGACGCCAAGCGGGGCCGCGTATCCGCCACGGTCGAGGCGGGCTCGGCGGGTTCGACGTTCGCGCTCACGGCGGACAGCGGCGGTTCGACCGGGACCTTCGCGGCGACATCGCTGTCCCCGGCGGGTAAATGGTCGGTCAGCACCCAGAGTGGCGCGTTCACCTGGTCCTACAACCTGCGGATGCCGCCGGCGCCCGGCGGCCTGATCCCGGAGCTCGGCCTGTCGTACTCCTCCGCCGCTGTGGACGGCCGGACGTCGTCGACGAACAACCAGCCGTCCTGGATCGGCGAGGGCTGGAACATGTGGCCGGGCTACATCGAGCGGTCCTACCGAAGCTGTTCGGACACGGAAGGCAAACCCAAGGTCTACGACCTGTGCTGGATCACCGAGAACGCGGTGATGTCGCTGAACGGTCAGACCACGGAGCTGGTGCGGGAGAGCGCGACGTCCAACCGGTGGCGGCCGAAGGAGGACGACGGAACCCGGGTGCAGCAGCTGTTCGACACGGCCGCCAACGACGACGTGCGGGGCGAGTACTGGGTGGTGACCACGACCAACGGCCACCAGTACCGCTTCGGCAGCCGCAAAGCCGCGGAGTCGACCTGGACGGTGCCGGTGTTCGGGGACAGCCCCGGCACGGGGTGCGGTGGGACCTTCGCGACCTCGGACTGCGTGCACGCCTGGCGATGGAACCTGGACTACGTCGTCGACCCGCACGCGAACACCATCGGCTACCAGTACCGGGCCGAAACCAACAAGTACGCGCGGAATATGACCGACAGCTCGGTGGCCACCTACGCCCGCGGCGGCTACCTCGAGCGCATCGACTACGGCGGCCGAGTGGGGGAGCAGGCGGCCGCGCAGGTGGCGTTCACGGTCGCGGACCGGTGCGTACCGGGACAGAACTGCAGCCAGCACAACGGCACCGCCTGGCCGGACGTACCGTGGGACCAGGACTGCGCCGCCACGGCATGCCCGGGCAAGTACTCGCCCACCTTCTGGTCGACCAAGCGCCTGGCGTCGATCACCACCCGGATTCGGTCAGGGACGGCGTACGCCGACGTGGACCGCTGGACGCTGGACCAGATCTACCCGGACCCCGGCGACGGGACCAGCGCCGGTCTGTGGCTACGCGGAATCACACCTACCGGACTCGTGGGCGGCAGCCTGACGCAGCCGCCGGTGACGTTCCTCGGCACGAGGCGGGAGAACCGGGTCGACTCCTACACCGACGGCCCACCGCAGATGTTCAAGTTCCGCGTCGAGACCGTCCATAACGGAACCGGCGGCGACATCAACGTCGTGTACGCCCCTACCAACTGTGTCGCCGGAGCGCTGCCCACCCCGTCGACCAACACGCAGCGCTGTTTCCCCGCACGGTGGACCTTCGAACCGGAGCCGCAGCCGCGCGACGACTGGTTCCACCGCTACGTGGTCCAGCAGATCACGCTGGTCGACCGCGTGGCCGGCGGCACGACGGAAGTCTTCAGCTACGAATATCTGGGCGGCGCCGCCTGGCGATACGACGACAACCCGGTGACCGCCGAGAAGTACCGCACCTGGTCCACGTGGCGCGGGTACGAGAAAGTCAAGGTGCGCCACGGGGACTCGGGGCGGGATCCGGACCAGAAGGTATCGCTGACCCAGTTTCAGTACTTCCGGGGCATGAACGGAGACCGGGCCACGCCGACCGGCGGAACCAAGACCGTCACCGTCACCGACTCCACCAACACGAGCCTGACCGACGCCGATCCGCTGGCCGGGACGCTGCGTGAGCAGATCACCTACAACGGCGACGGTGGAGCGGAGCTGTCGGGCACGATCAACGATCCGTGGATCAGCGCGGCGACCGCGTCCCAGGGAACCCTGCAGGCGTTCCAGGTGGAGACGGTGCGCACGGTGACCCGGACTGCGCTGGCCGCGGGCGGCTACCGGAAGACGCAGGTAGACACCACATTCGACCACGAAGGTAACCCGACCACGGTCAGCGACCTCGGCGACGTCGCCACGACCGCCGACGACCGGTGCACCCGCACCGAGTACGCGCGCAACGAGACCACCTGGCTGCTGACCCTGCCCAGCCGGGTGTCCACCGTCGGAGTCGCCTGCGGCGCGACCCCGGCGTACCCGGCGGATGCGATCTCCGACGTACGCACCTTCTACGACAACCTGTCCGTCTGGGACGCGGCCCCCACCGTCGGCGACGCGACCAAGGTGGAGGACGCCGACTCGTACCAGGGAAACGTGGCGACCTACCTCACCACCGCGAGGATGACCTACGACGCGTACGGCCGGGTGCTGGACGCCACCGACGCGTTGTCGCGTACCACCTCGACGCGGTACCAGCCGGCGCAGGGCCCGACGACCGGAAAGACGGTCACCAACGCGCTGAACCAAGCCGAGTCGACGACGCTGGACCCCGGGCGGGGGCTGCCTGTCGCGATGGTGGCGACGACCGGGGCGCGTACGGATCTGACCTACGACCCGTTGGGGCAGCTGACCCAGGTCTGGCTCCCCGGACGGCCGAAGGCGAGCTTCGCCGGTCAGCCCAGCTTCCGATACGCGTACAGGACGCAGGAAGCCGCTCCCAGCTGGATCCGGACCGACCGAATCACCGCCAAGGACACCTACGTCAGCAGCTTCGCGGTGTACGACGGGTTCCTTCGGCAGCGGCAGGTTCAGGCGCCGAGCCCGGAAGGCGGGCGGATCGTCACCGACACGCTCACGGACTCGCGCGGCTTGGCGTACCTGAGCCGTGGTCCGTACCGCCAGGACCTGGCACCGGACGGCACCCTGATCGAGCCCGACATCAACCTGGTGCCGAGCATGAACCTGACCCGGTTCGACGGTGCCGAGCGGCCCACCGAGCAGATCTTCCTCAAGTACAACGCCGAGCCGACGGACGGCCGATGGCGCACCTCGACCACCTACGGCGGCGACCGGGTGTCCGTGAACCCGCCCACCGGCGGGACGGCGACGACGGCGCTCGTCGACGCGCGCGGGCGGACCACCGAACTCTGGCAGTACCGCGGTTCGAGTCCGTCCGGCGATCACGACGTCACCCGGTACCAGTACACCAAAGCCGGCGCTCTGGCACAGGTGACCGACCCGGCCGGCAACATCTGGCGTTACCAGTACGACGTGCGCGGCCGGAAGACGCTCGCCACAGATCCCGACGCGGGTCAGACCACGGCGGCCTACGACGCGGCCGGCCAAGTGCTGAGCACCACCGACGCGCGAAACCAGCAGATCAGCTACGACTACGACGTCCTGGGCCGCCGTACCGCCACCAGGCTGGGCTCCACCGTGCTGGCCAGGTGGACCTACGACACGCTGAAGCCCGGGCTGCTGACCTCGTCCACCCGCTACCAGGCCGGCGGCGAGTACACCACCGCCGTGACCGGATACGACGACGCCGACCGGTCGACCGGCATTCGGGTGACCTTCCCCGGCACCGAGATCGGGGTGGTCGGGACGGCCTCGTTCACCACCACCCAGACCTACAAGGCCGATGGCAGCCCGAGCATCGTGCGGCTGCCGGAGATCAGCAGCGACGTGCCCGCCGAGACGCTGACCTTCAGCTACGACGATCTGGGCTTGCCCTACGGGCTGAAGGGCAACACCGCCACGGGTAGCACGACGTACGTCAACCGGGCCACCTACACCGCGCTGGGCGAGCCGAAGCTGATCGAGCTCGGTAACCCCGACAACGGCCCGCTGGTGTGGGAGCAGTGGACCTATGAGGCCGCGACCCGCCGGCTGGCGACAATCCTCACCGAACGAGAACAGGTCGACAACCTCCGGGTCGACCAGGTCTCGTACGGCTACGACCCGGCCGGGAACGTCAAGTCGATCAAGGACGAGCTGCCCGGCGTGGCAGTTGACAACCAGTGCTTCCGCTACGACTACCTGCGGCGTACCACCGACGCCTGGACGCAGACCGATGCCTGCGCCACCTCCCCGATCGCCACCGTGATCGGCGGACCGGCGGCGTACTGGCAGACCTACGGCTACGACGTCACCGGTAACCGTACGAGCCTGACCGTGCACGGCCTCGACGGAATCGCGGACAAGGTCAGCACATACGCGTACCCGGCGGCCGGGCAGGCGCGGCCCCATGCGGTCAGTACCGTGGCCACCCCCGGCAGCACGACAGCCACCTACGGATACGACGCCGCCGGGCATACCACCAGCCGGCCCGGCCCGGCCGGCCAGCAGACGCTCACCTGGGACGCCGAGGGCAAGCTCGCCTCGATCGACTCCGCGGCCGGCACCGTCGGCTACCGCTACGACGCGGACGGCAACCAGCTCATCCGCCGCGATCCCGCGACCGTCACCGTGTTCCTCGGCGACAGCGAACTGGTCTTCGCCGTGGGAACTCGAACTCGCAGCGGAACCCGCTACTACGGGTTCGGCGGACGGACCATCGCCTCACGTGCGCAGGGCGCGGTGCAGTGGCTGGTCGGCGACCATCACGGGACCAGCCAGCTCACCGTCAACCCGGCCACCTTGCAGGCCACACCTCGCCGGTTCGACCCCTTCGGCAACCCGCGCGGCGCGTCGACGACGTGGCCCGGTGGTACTCGCGGATTCGTCGGCGGGACCAGTAACGACGCCACCGGGCTGACCCGGCTCGGCGCCCGCGAGTACGACCCGTCGATCGGCAGGTTCGTCTCCGTCGACCCGATCATGGATTCCAGCGATCCCCAGCAGATGAACGGCTACGCGTACGCCAACAACAGCCCGGCCTCGGCCTCGGATCCCGACGGGCTGCGCCACGACGTCGACCTCGGCGGTCAGGTCAGCGTGCCGGGGGCGGCCGCAGCCAAGGTGTTGGGCGCGGCCCGCTACAACAACATCCTGCGGCGGGCTCAGAACAAGGCCGCCACCATCGCCAAACGCGAGTTCTTGATCAAGCTGAGCCTGCCGGTGACCGTCGGCGGGAAGAAGGTCCCGAAGCACGTCATCGACATGCTGCGCAATCCCGCCTCCGGCTACCAATACCACGGCAGCGACGCGTTCACCTACGCCGACGCATACGAGTTCGCCGCCCAAGGCGAACAGCAATACGACTTCGTCTGCCAAGCATTGGGCGGTTCCGTCGGCGCGTGCCACACGCCGGACTGGCTCGAAAAGCACATGGGGGACATCTTCGATGTTCTCACCTCGGCGTTTCAGCTTGGCCTGGCACTCAAGACGCTGAAGATGGTGCTGTCGCTGGCCAGACACGCCTCCGAACCCTACGAGCACTCCGGCGGGCCCACGGTCGCCGACCCGGCCTACCCAGGGCTTGCCAGGACCCGCTGCCCCAGGAGTTTCTCCTCAGACACCCTGGTGATGATGGCCGACGGCACGACCAAGCCGATCGAAGACGTGCGCGTCGGCGACCAGGTGCTCGCCGCCGATCCGCGAACCGCGGGCTCGTCCGCCGGGACAGTCATCGCGACGTGGGTGCACGGCGATGAACTCGTCGACCTCCAGATCGGCCGGCTCGACGGATCGGGCAAAGCCACCGTCACCACCACCGATGACCATCTCTTCTGGAATGAGACCGACCGGCAATGGGAGCCGGCCAGCGCGATCGACCCCGGCGACCGGCT
>JABFYB010000516.1 GCA_013361475.1 Hamadaea sp. | reverse complement strand
GTACCACCGGACCTCGGTGGACCTCGCGGAACTCGCGGAGACGGCGCGTACGGCGCATGCGGCGGTCGCGGAGGCGGCCGGTCTCACGATCGGCCTGACCGTCGACGGCCAGGTCACCGTCGACGCCGATCCCGACCGGCTCCGGCAGGTCCTGGGCAACCTCCTCCGGAACGCGATCACGGCGACCCCGGCCGGCGGCCGGATCACGCTGACCGTCTCGGCCGACGAGACCGCCACTGCCGACGCCGCGGCGATCGTCCAGGTCAGCGACACCGGACGCGGGATCGCCCCCGCCGACCTCGCGCACGTCTTCGACCGGCTGTGGCGCGGCGATCCGGCCAGGGGACGCGGCGGGACCGGACTCGGGCTGGCCATCGCGCGGCAAATCGTCAGCGACCACGGCGGCGACCTCGGCGTCGCCAGCGAAGTCGGGGTCGGCACCACCTTCACCGTCCGACTCCCGCTGTCATCCCCCGCCAGGCCCCGTTGACCCCGCTGATCCCCCGCTGATCCGCGCTGGATCACGGTTCCCGGTCGAATCTTGCGCCATGATTCGACCGAGAACCCTGATCCAGCGCAGACGGATGCGCCGACGGATGCGCTGACGGGATGGAGCAGGAAACCCGATCCCGCGCAGTACGCTGAACCGCATGGCAGGACCCATCGCCCTGGTCGGCTCCGGTGAGTACACCGACGCCATGTTCGACGTCGACAAGCACCTGCTCGACGGCCGTCCGCGGCGGTACGTCCAGATCCCGACGGCGGCCGCGCCGGAGGGCGACGGAAGCCTGAACCATTGGATCTCGCTCGGCCGGCGGCACGCGGAGAAGCTGGACGCCGAGCCGGTTCCGCTGGTCGTCCGCACGCGCGAGGATGCCGAGGATCCGGCGTTCGTCGAGCAGCTGACGGCGGAGGCGCCTGGGTTGATCTACTTCTCCGGCGGCAACCCGCTCTACGTCACCGAGACGTTCCGCGACACGAAATTGTGGGCGGCCATCGTCCAGCTGTGGGAGAACGGCACCGCGCTGGCCGGGTGCAGCGCGGGAGCGATGGCCTTCGGCGGCTGGGTGCCCGACATCCGGCATCCGACCAAGGCCGGTGCGCCCGGACTCGGCCTGGTACCCGGTTTGCGGGTGTTGCCGCATTTCGACAAGTTCCTGGGCCGGATGCCGAACCTGATGCTGCGGCCGTTGCTGCGCCCGCGGGAGGGCATGCGGATCGTCGGGATCGACGAGGACACCGCCCTGGTCGGCGACGGTCACGAGTGGACCGTCTGGGGCCGGTCGCAGGTGTGGCTGCTCGACGACGGACATCGGCAGGGCATTCCGTCCGGATCGGCCGTCACGCTGTAAGCGCATGACACTGTAAGCGCATGACACTGTGCGACGCGGCGCTGCGACGAACTGCGGAAACCGGACAGCCGACCATTGCGCGAACGAGATGCCCTGGTAGGGTCGGTCCACAACGGACTCACACATCTCGAAACGTTGTGAGAAACGCGATGACACCTGCCGCCTTCCCGGGGCGGAAGTGTCCCGCGGGAGTAATATCACCGCGTTCGACGTCAGGTCCGTAAGGACAACCCACTACCGGCGGTGATCCATGGTCTCCGGACTTCGCGAAGACGGCAGCCCCGCATACGCCGTGCCGACGTCTCTGAAGGTCGTCGTGGCGGGCGGGCTCGGCGCCGGCAAGTCCACCTTGGTCGGTTCGGTCAGCGAGATCACGCCGCTGCACACCGAAGAGGTCTACACGACGGAGGATCCGCGCACCGGCGTACGCCGCTCGAGCACGGTGACCATGGACTTCGGCTGGCTCACCTTCGACGAGGACCTCGTCCTCTACCTGTTCAGCGCGCCGGGCCAGGAAGGCCTCTGGCCGCTGTGGGACGAGGTCGCGCTGGGCGCCCTCGGTGCGATCGTGCTGGCCGACACCGAGCGGCTGAGCGAGTGCTTCGCCGCCATCGACTACTTCGAGCAGCGTGGCACGCCGTTCATGATCGCGGTCAACCCGTTCTTCGGCCGCCAGCGGTTCGACCTGCAGACCGTGCGGGCGGCGCTGGCGTTGCGGCCGGGCGTACCGGTCGTCCAGTGTGACGTCCGCGACCCGCGCGCCGGCCGCGAGCTGCTGGTCACCTTGATCGAGCACGTCCGGACCCGCACGCTGGCCGAAGCCACCGCGTAACTCGGGCTGCCGGGAGCCCGACGGGGTAATCTGGCGATCATGAGTGAGCACTTCGACGTGGTCGTGCTGGGCGCCGGGCCCGGCGGTTACACCGCGGCGGTCCGCGCCGCGCAGCTCGGCAAGAAGGTCGCCGTCGTCGAGGAGCGCTTCTGGGGCGGCGTCTGTCTCAACATCGGCTGCATCCCGTCGAAGGCCCTGCTCCGCAACGCCGAGCTGGCGCACATCTTCCGCGACGAGCAGAAGCTCTTCGGCATCCAGGTCGAGGGCACGGTGAAGTTCGACTACACGGCGGCGTTCGAGCGCAGCCGCAAGGTCGCCGACGGCCGGGTCAAGGGCGTCAACTTCCTGATGAAGAAGAACTCGATCACGCAGTTCAACGCCCGCGGGACCTTCCTCGACGACCACACGCTGCAGGTCGGCGACGAGCGGATCACCTTCGCCAACTGCATCATCGCCACCGGGTCGGTGACCCGCCTGATCCCCGGCACCCAGCTCTCCGAGCGCGTCGTGACCTACGAGGAGCAGATCCTCACCGACCAGCTGCCCGGGAGCATCATCATCGCCGGGGCCGGCGCGATCGGCGTCGAGTTCGCGTACGTCCTGCACAACTACGGCGTCAAGGTCACCATCGTCGAGTTCCTCGACCGGCTGGTCCCGCTGGAGGACGAGGAGGTCTCGGCCGAGCTCGCCAAGCGCTACAAGCGCATGGGCGTCGAGATCCACACCGGCACGCGGGTCGACGCGATCGACGACGACGGCGCCAAGGTTCGCGTGCGGGTCACCAAGGACGGGCAACAGCAGGTGCTCGAGGCCGACAAGGTGCTCCAGGCCATCGGCTTCGCGCCCCGCGTCGAGGGTTACGGCCTCGACAAGGCAGGGGTACGCCTGACGCAGCGCGGCGCGATCGACGTCGACGGCCGGTGCCGGACGAACGTCCCCCACATCTACGCCATCGGGGACGTGACGGCCAAGCTGATGCTGGCGCACGCCGCCGAGGCGATGGGCGTCATCGCGGCCGAGACGATCGGCGACGCGGAGACGATGGAGCTGGACTACGTCATGATCCCCCGGGCGACCTACTGCCAGCCGCAGATCGCCAGCTTCGGGTGGACCGAGGCGCAGGCCCGTGATCGCGGGTTCGACGTCAAGGTCGCGAAGTTCCCGTTCACCGCCAACGGCAAGTCCAACGGGCTCGGCGACACGGTCGGCTTCGTCAAGGTCATCAGCGATGCCAAGTACGGCGAGATCCTCGGCGCGCACCTGATCGGCCCGGAGGTGACCGAGCTGCTGCCCGAGCTGACCCTGGCCCAGCTCTGGGACCTGACCGTGCACGAGGTCGCCCGCAACGTCCACGCTCACCCGACCCTCGGCGAGGCGGTCAAGGAGGCGGTTCACGGCCTGGCCGGCCACATGATCAACATGTGATCGGTAGAGTCTGGGTCGTGGAGACCGCGATCCTGGGCCGCACCGGCCGCACCGTGGGCAAGGTCGGACTCGGCGCCTGGCAGCTGGGCGCCGACTGGGGCGAGGTCGCCGAGGACGACGCGTACGCCGTTCTCGGGGCCGCCGTCGACTCCGGCGTCACCTTCATCGACACCGCCGACGTCTACGGCGACGGCCGCAGCGAGCAGTTCGTCGGGCGGTTCGTCCAGGACCGCCCGGGGTTGACCGTCGCCACGAAGATGGGCCGCCGGGTGCCGCAGGAGGTGTCGGCGTACACACTGGACAACTTCCGGCGGTGGAACGACCGGTCGCGGCAGAACCTCGGGGTGGACACGCTCGACCTGGTCCAGCTGCACTGCCCGCCGACGCCGGTGTACTCCTCCGACGCCGTCTACGACGCCCTGGACACGCTGGTCGCCGAGAAGCGGATCGCGGCGTACGGGGTGAGTGTGGAGACCTGTGACGAGGCGCTGACCGCGATCGCCCGGCCCAACGTGGCGACCGTGCAGATCATCCTCAACGCCCTGCGGCTCAAGCCGCTGGAGCGCGTACTGCCCGCCGCGCAGGCGGCCGGGGTCGGGATCATCGCCCGGGTGCCGCTGGCCAGCGGCCTGCTGTCCGGACGCTACGACGAGCACACCACGTTCGCCGCGAACGACCACCGGAACTTCAACCGGCACGGGGAGGCCTTCGACGTCGGCGAGACCTTCTCCGGCGTGCCGTTCGAGGTCGGGCTGGAAGCCGTACGCCGGCTGCGGTCGCTGGTGCCGGCCGGGGCGACGATGGCGCAGTTCGCCTTGCGCTGGATCATCGACCAGCCCGGGGTCAGCGTCGTGATCCCCGGGGCCCGCTCGCCCGAGCAGGCGAAAGCCAACGCCTCCGCCGCCGGCCTCGCACCGCTGAGCGCCGAGGCGAAGCAAGGTGTCACCGAGGTCTACGACGAGCTGATCCGGCCACTGGTGCACAACCGCTGGTAACGGGGCCACCCTAAGCCAGACCGGCCGGTAGAGGGCGGGATTGGACAAACCCGGGATTCCGCGCACGGATCATGGCAGCGTCACCATCGTTATGACGATCCTGACTCTCGGGGTGGCCGTCGTCCAGGCGCTTTCGCCGGTAGCGGCCCCAGCACCCCTCTCCGTGGCAGCCGCCCTGGACGCGCCGGTCCAGGTCGCCCTGCAGACCCAGTCCACCGGCGCGAACACGGTCTACGAGATCGTGCTGACCAACACCTCGGCGGCCCCCGTCACCACGACGGTGGTGCAGCGGCTGCCGGAGGGGTCGGCCGGCCTGGTCGCCGACGGCGCGAAAGTGGACGGCGACCGCGTCGTCTGGTCGGCCAAGGTGGCGCCGAAGGCGCAGACGACGTTGCGAAGCTCCGGCACGCTGCCGGTCCCGCACGCCGCCGAACCGGTGACCGCCTGCGCGAACGACGCCGCCTCGGGTCGCCTGCTCGACTGCGCCGCGGCCGACGTCGCCTCCGTGGCGGGACCGGAAGCACCCTGGTGGCGCCGTTGGCTGCCGTTCGTCGTCCTGGCCGCTGCTCTCGGCGTACTCATCTGGTGGGGACGACGGGCCTGGCAACGCCGCGAAGCGCGACCGGCACGCGAACCGCGACCGCGGAAGCCGCGCCGCGACATCGCCTGGTGGGTGCCGGTCGGCCTGGCCGCGATCGCGGTGATCGTGGTGAGCGCGCTGGCGCTCCTGGTGCTGGCGCCACGGGTGGCGACCGCGGTGGAGAACGCGCAGGGTGTACGCGCGCACGCGTGGAACGGGCCGCAGTCCGAGGCTGAGCTGGGCCACGAGGCGTCCGACGGGACCGCGCACTTCACGATCTACTCGGCGAGCTGTTCCGGCGGCAAGACCACGACGTGCGACGTCACCGCGTCGGTCCGGGCGGGCGACCAACCCGTGCAGCTATACCGCACCATGCAACGCGTGTACACATCGGACACCACCTGGGTGGAGCCCGATCCGGCCGCCGTGCTGGCCGCCAACGGCGGCGACCCGTTCGCCCTCGCCGTTCCGCCCGGCTTGGAGCGGCTGATGGCGCTGCGGTTCACGCTGCCGGCCGGTGCACAGCCGGAACGGCTGGAGCTGCACGACGGCGCCTTCGCTGGAGGGATTTACCTGAACCTGGAATGATGCCGCGATGGCGCATTACCAGCCCACCGACGGCATCGTCGTGGTCACCGGCGGAGCAAGCGGCATCGGCCTGGCCCTGGCCCAGCGGTTCGCCGCGGACGGGGCCAGAGTCGTGCTCGCCGACCTCGACGGCGCCCGCGCCGCTCGGGCGGCGTACGCCCTCGGCGAGGGACACGGCGGGATCGGGCTCGACGTCACCGACGAAGAAGCGGTGGCCCGGGCGGTCAGCCGTATCGAGGACGAACTCGGCCCGATCGGGATGTGGTGCTCGAACGCGGGCGTGGCGACGCCGCCCGGCCTCGGCACCGACGCCGACTGGGAGCTGGCCTGGGGCGTGCACGTCCTCGCCCACCTGTACGCCGCGCGTACGGTGCTGCCGCGGATGGTCGAGCGGGGCCGCGGGCACTTCCTCGTCACCGCCTCGGCCGCCGGACTGCTGACCGAACTCGACGTCGCCGCGTACGCCGTCAGCAAGCACGGGGCGGTGGCGCTCGCCGAATGGCTGGCCATCCGCTACGGCGGCACCGGGGTCACCTTCTCCTGCCTGTGCCCGCAAGGCGTGCGTACGCCGTTGCTGGACGGCGCGCCCGCGGACTCCGCGACGCTCGCCGCGGCCCCCCTGCTCGAACCGTCGCAGGTCGCCGACTGTGTCGTCGAGGCCATCGACGAGGGGCGGTTCCTGATCCTGCCGCATCCCGAGGTCGCCCAGTACTCGCTGAACCGGGTCACCGACCCGGACCGCTGGCTCGGCGGGATGCGGAAGCTCTACCAGCGGCTGCATCCCTGACCCGCCCCTTGAACGGCTGACAGTAACCGGTTACCATCGGCCTCCGTTCTGCTGCAGATCACGGTTACGCATGCTTCCGACCTCCAAGATCGCATGCGTATCCGTGATCTGCAGCTATGGGAGCCGCCGGGAAGACCGCCAGCAGGGAGCCGCAGTGCCGCACGTGATCGTCTTCGGGGTGGACGGCGTACGCCTCGACACCCTCGCCGCCGCGCACACCCCGCGCATCGACGCCGTCGCCGAGGCCGGCTTCTTCAGCTCGTTCGAGGTCAACGCCACCGCACCCGTGCTGTCCGGCCCGTGCTGGACGACCGTCGCCACCGGCATGTGGCCCGAGGCGCACGGGGTCTTCGGCAACACGTTCACCGGGCATCGGCTGGGTGTCTTCCCCGACTTCCTGACCCTGGCCAAGCGCCGGGGACTGCGCACGTACGCCGCCCTCACCTGGGCGCCGCTGGCCACCGGCTCCTACGGCGGCCCGTTGTTCAGCGACCCGACCCGCCTGTCGTACGCCGACGGCGAGGCGCTCGGTCACGCCGAAGCCGATCAGCTCGTGGTCGACGACGCCGCCCGCGCGCTCGGCACCGGCGGGTTCGACGCCGCTTTCGTCTACATCGGAGCGCCCGACGAGGTGGCCCACGCCGTCGGCACCGGACCGGAGTACCTGGCGGCGGTCGAACGGGCGGACGCCCAGATCGGCCAGGTCCTCGACGCGACCGCCCACCTGGAGGACGTGACCGTCGTCGTGGTCACCGATCACGGCCATCGCGACGGCGGCGGCCACGGTGGGCGTGCCGAATGGGAGAAGCAGGCCTGGATCGCGGCGAGGGGGCCCGGGGTCCCGAACTGCGCGACCCCGGTCTGCCACGCGGACATCGCGCCGCAGGTCATGGCGGTGTTCGGGCTCGACGCCGCCACGATGGCCGGCGTTCCGTTCGGTCGCCGCTGATGCCGCCCACCGCGTTGGCGCTCGTCGCCGCCTCGGTCCTGTGCCACGCCACCTGGAATCTGCTCGCCAAGCGCGCGGGCAGCGCCAGCGGGCCGGTCTTCGTCGGGATGTGGTCGGCGGTCGCCGCCCTGCTCTGGGCCCCATTGGGCGTCTGGACCCTGTGGACCGCGTGGACCACGCTCGACTGGCGTACGCCGATGTTCATCGGGGCGGCCCTGGTCCTCCACACCGGCTACTACCTCGTGCTGCAGCGGGGTTACCGGGTCGGCGACCTCTCCGTCGTCTACCCCGTCGCCCGGGGCACCGGCCCGCTGCTGGCCAGCAGCGTCGCCGTCCTGGTCTGGCACGAGCAGCCGGGCCTGCTCGGCTGGGCCGGCATCCTGGCGCTCTCGGTGAGCGTCGCCCTGCTCGGTCTCCGCAAGGCCAGCACCGGCATCGGGTACGGCCTGCTCGTCGGCGTGTTCATCGCCGCGTACACGCTGCTGGACAAGCAGGCCGTGACGGCCGCCGCCATCCCGCCCATCCTCGTGAACTGGGGCACCGACACGCTGCGGGCGCTGTCGTTCACCCCGCTCCTCGTTCGACGCCGCGCCCAGGTACGCGAAGTCTGGCGCGACCACTGGAAGAGCGCGCTCGGCACGGCGATCTTCTCCCCCGCCTCCTACATGCTCATCCTGACCGCGCTGACGGTCGCACCGGTGACGGTCATCGCCCCGTTGCGGGAGGTCAGCGTCGTGCTGGTGGTCTTCCTCGGCGCACGGCTGCTCGGCGAACGCGACATGTGGCGGCGGCTGGTCTGCGCGTTCGGCGTGGTGCTCGGCGCGGCCGGGACACTGCTCGGCCGCTCCTGACGCCTCTGCTCCTCCGGCGCTGCCCTTTCGGCGGTGTCCCTTTCGGCGGTGTCCCTTTCGGCGCTGGATCAGGGTTCTCGGTCGAATCACGGCCCAAGATTCGACCGAGAACCGTGATCCAGCGGCCAAGCGCTC